>JBAXUR010000048.1:0-24163 GCA_037129595.1 Methylococcaceae bacterium
CCCAAAAAATTACCCCCGGTTATTGCCCGTCTGGTACCATAAAAGCTTTAAACGGATAGCTCTCAATGCCGTTAAGTTAAGCGTAATTTGTTTAAAAAACTGGAGTGCAATCGCTTTAGCTATCGCCTGTAAAAACAGCTAAAGCGGTTTTACTTCAGTTGACTGCTTAACTTAACGGCATTGGGGTAGCCCTGTTTGGGCTTCCATAGGGCCTAGTTTTGCCATTTTTATTGCCTTTTGGTATGGTACATGATAAACAACCTAATAGATTTTTTAATACTGGTGACATTGATAACACTATGACTTCAACAAGCTTCCCGATTCAAGATTACGCCTTACTCGATGATGAAGAATGCGATGCCCGCATTATTTCAGCCAAAGCCAAACTGGGTAGCCGTTGTGTGATACTCGGACACCATTATCAACGAGATGAAGTATTTAAACATGCCGATTTTACCGGGGATTCTTTAAAACTTTCCAGGGATGCAGCGCAATCGGAGGCCGAATATATTGTATTTTGCGGCGTGCATTTTATGGCAGAAGTTGCTGATATTTTGTCCCGTCCTGAACAAATAGCCATCTTGCCCGATTTGGCGGCTGGGTGTTCAATGGCAGATATGGCCAATCTGTTAAAGGTTCAGCTTTGCTGGCAGGAATTGGCAGAGATTATTGATGTAGAAAATGAAGTGACGCCGGTGACTTACATTAATTCAGCCGCCGATTTAAAAGCGTTTTGCGGCAAGCATGACGGTATCGTGTGTACCTCATCCAATGCCCAAAAAATAC
The DNA here is from genome assembly GCA_037129595.1 of Methylococcaceae bacterium. Lineage (GTDB taxonomy): Bacteria > Pseudomonadota > Gammaproteobacteria > Methylococcales > Methylomonadaceae > Methylobacter_C. Next base: position 787 of record JBAXUR010000048.1, read on the forward strand.
TGGAATGGAGTTTTGCCCAGCGCTCTAAAGTGTTGTTTTTCCCTGATCAACATTTAGGCCGCAATACCGGTTATCGCATGGGCATTCCTTTGGAAGAGATGGTCACCTGGGATTTTAATAAACCACAGGGCGGCTTGACGAAAGAGCAAATTCGCAATGCCAAAATCATCCTCTGGAACGGTTATTGTTCCGTCCACCAAGTTTTTAAGCCCGAACAGATTGATAGTTTTCTTGAGCGTTACCCGGAAACCAAAGTGATTTCACATCCGGAAGCTTGTTTTGACGTGTGTGAAAAAGCCGATTATGTAGGATCAACCGAGTACATTCTAAAAACCGTTCGTGAAGCCGAACCCAATACTCGGTGGTTGGTTGCGACCGAATTAAATTTGGTTAATCGCTTGCATGAAGACTGTAAAGCACAGGGCAAAAATGTACATTTTATGTCGCCCACGCTGTGCATGTGTTCAACCATGTTTAGAACCGATCCGCAACATTTGGCCTGGGTTATGGAAAATTTGGCAGCAGGACAGGTGATTAACCGGATTTCTGTGCCAGTTGAAGAAGCCACATTAGCCAAGCGTGCGCTGGATAATATGTTGGCGATTAACTAGCGTTTTATAAAAATGTATAGTGATTACTCAGCCATTATAAAATAGAACACAGATGACACGGATCTGACTGATAGACACGGATAAGGGAGGTTAGGAAGCAATACCGTTAAGTTAAGCAACCAACTGGAGTAAAACAGCTTTAGCTGTTTTACAGGCAATAGCTGAAGCGATTGCACTCCGATTTTTAAACAATTTGCGCTTAACTTAACGGTATTGGGGTAGGAAGGATTTATTAAGGGTTTTTTCCTAAAAATAAAATCCGTTGAAATCCTTATAATCATTGTCATCCGTGTTCTCTGATCGAAACTGACATTTACCAAGTAGTTACGATGCATTGAATCTACTATTTTAAAAAACAGTTAAGGTCAATAGACTTTAACCGTTAGCTGCGCCAAAAATCCAGGATCATACAAGGTTGATCATCACTGTGATAACCTTGTTTTTGATCATTAAAATAATCGTTATACACAAGGCATAACATGAATTCCCCCATCGATACCAAAGAAGAAATCAGTCGGCAATTACATGATGCGGCTCTTGAATATCACGAGTTTCCTACCCCTGGAAAAATCAGCGTTACCCCGACCAAACAACTGACTAATCAGCGAGATCTTGCCTTGGCTTATTCGCCGGGAGTTGCGGCAGCTTGTGAAGAGATTGTCACCGATCCTGCCAATGTTTTTAAATACACGGCACGGGGTAATTTGGTTGCGGTTATTTCCAATGGAACCGCTGTGCTGGGCTTGGGCAATATTGGTCCTCTGGCCGCCAAGCCGGTGATGGAAGGTAAGGGCGTATTATTTAAAAAGTTTGCCGGCATTGATGTTTTTGATATCGAGATTAATGAGCTGGATCCCGACAAATTATGCGACATTATAGCCTCGCTGGAGCCAACTTTTGGCGGTATTAATCTGGAAGATATTAAAGCCCCCGAATGCTTTTATATTGAGCGTAAATTACGCGAACGGATGAATATACCGGTATTCCATGACGATCAGCACGGCACCGCCATTATTGTCGGAGCGGCTATTTTAAACGGCCTGAAAGTGGTCGGTAAAAATATTACAGCGTGTAAACTGGTGGCCTCGGGTGCCGGTGCTGCAGCCTTGGCTTGTCTGGATTTATTGATAGAACTGGGATTTCCGCTTGAGAATATTTACGTGACCGATCAAGCAGGCGTTATCTTTAAAGGTCGCGTTGAAAAAGACCAGAATAAAGCGCGTTTTGCTCAGGAAACCACCGCACGAACCTTGGCAGAAGTAATGTCAGGTGCGGATATTTTTTTAGGTCTGTCGGCAGGCGGTATTTTAAAACCAGACATGGTTAAAACTATGGCACCTAAGCCGTTGATATTGGCATTGGCCAATCCAGCACCTGAAATATTACCCGAAGACGCCAAAGCCGTGCGCGAGGATGCCATCATTGCCACGGGTCGTTCTGATTATCCTAATCAGGTCAATAACGTGTTGTGCTTTCCCTACATTTTTCGGGGTGCTCTGGATTGCGGTGCCACCACCATTACCCGCAAAATGGAAATTGCTGCTGTCCATGCGATTGCCGACTTGGCACAGGCGGAACAATCCGATATTGTTGCCAGCGCTTACGGTATCACTGATTTGTCTTTTGGCCCGGACTACTTGATTCCCATGCCCTTCGATCCGCGTCTGATGACTAAAATCGCTCCGGCGGTTGCCAAAGCGGCTGAAGAATCCGGGGTCGCAACTCGCCCAATACAAGATATGCAAGCTTATATTGATCGCCTGCAACAATTTGTCTATCACAGCGGCACCTTCATGAAGCCGATTTTCCAGATTGCCAAAAATGCACCCGCCAACAAAAAACGTATTGTCTTTGCTGAAGGCGAAGAAGAACGGGTATTGCGTGCTGTGCAGGTTATCGTGGATGAAAAAATCGCTATTCCTATTTTAATTGGTCGTCCGGCGGTATTGCAATTTCGCATTGAAAAATTTGGTTTACGCATCCGACCCAATATTGATTTTGAGATTGTTAACCCTGAATTTGATAATCGTTACCGTGATTTCTGGGAAACTTATCTGAAAATGACCGTCCGCAAAGGCGTCACAGAGCAATATGCCAAGCTGGAAATGCGTCGCCGTCACACCCTGATTGGTGCCATGTTGATTTATAAAGGGGATGCCGATGGCATGATTTGTGGCACTTTTGGCAATACCGCATTGCATCTCGAATATCTTGATAAGGTGCTGGGTAAGCGTGCCGGTGTTAATGTGTATGCAGCCATGAATGTGCTTATATTGCCCGAACGCCAGATTGTCTTGGTTGATACTCACGTCAATGAAAATCCAACCGCGGTTCAACTTGCTGAAATTACCCTGTTGGCCGCTGAAAAAATGCGTCGATTGGGCGTGGTGCCTCGCGTTGCTTTGTTATCGCATTCCTGTTTTGGTTCCAGCAACAGTGAGTCTGCCCAAAAGATGCGGGCCGCCTTGGCAATTATTCAGGCACAGGCACCCGAACTGGAAGTTGATGGCGAAATGCACGGCGATGCGGCACTAAATCATGATCTGCTGAAAAAAATGATGCCCGATTCTATGTTGAAAGGCAGTGCCAATCTGCTGGTTTTCCCCAATATTGAGTCGGCTAATATTTCCTACAACCTGCTCAAGACCGCAGCGGGTTATGGCGTAGCGATAGGCCCCATCATGCTCGGTTGCGCAAAACCGGCACACATCCTTACACCCTCAGCTACCGTGCGCCGCATTGTCAACATGACCGCCTTGTGTGTGTTGGATGCGGGGGAGGAACGCTAAGATAATTTATAGTAATGCGGTAGTGGCGACAAGTCGCCACCTACAATTGATCTTTTTTTATGGGGATCGCTTTAATCGGGCTGTTGGGTTAAAAGTTGATAAATAAAGAGCCCATAATTAAGTGGTGCATGGTGTTGTTGGTATGGGTGTTGTCATCCAGATATTGATTAAGATAACCGCCTTCGGCGCGAAAGCTTTTATTAAAAGACCAGCCGAGGCCTGCAAAGGCACGGTTTTGATCGAAACCCGATTGGCCACCCGTTGGTGTCGAATTGGCGCGAATGAAGAACTCGTCTCAAGCGATCAGACTTAAGCGCGGCTCAAATTGCAGGGGGTGCATAAAGCGAATCATCTGGCGTGGACGTACCCTAACTTGATTATCATTATAGGGTATAAAATTACTTTCGATCATGGTTCTAAAGCTGAGCGTTCCGAAACTGGTCGGTAAAACATAGCGAAATCCGGGCCAAACATCTTGCTGCGCTTTAGAATGTGCGCCCAGTTGTTGTGTCGGAAGATAGGTGTAACCCGCCCAAATAGTGGCGCGATCACTGAGAGAATAACCCACCGCTGCACGAGCCATACCTTGATACCAATGATTCCAGTTATCATCCCAACGGGATTGTCCCTCCAACCAGATTCGCGCTTTTTCCAGTCTTGGATCGACAACTTTCAGGCTGCCTTCTGCGACGATTTGCGCCCAGCTACCTGCATCCTGAAGCAAATCATCTTGTACCACGGCCGCTCCCATAGCGGTTGATGCCGCGTCAACAGAACATATAAACACTGCGGTCATGGCCAATCTGTTCATTTTTTTCTTCATCATATCTCTGGTTACAGTGGACTAAAGTCGTCCGTTTCCGGACAGGTATTTGGGTTGTAGCGAAAATGTGACATCCTTCAACTGGCTGATATTTCCGGAACACAATTGTTAAAGATGGAGGTCAGGCTTTGCCTGACAGTCAGGCAGAGCCTGACCTCCACAAACTATTTATTAATTAAGCCCAGCAAACCTTTTAAGAGTGCCAGTGGCGTAGGTGGACAACCCTCTATCGTCATATCGACGGGTATTACATTGGAGACTGCGCCACAACTGGCATAAGACACACCAAATTCTCCTCCGCAAGCCGCACAATCACCCACCGCAACGACCCATTTAGGATTAGGTGTCGCTTCGTAAGTGCGTAGCAAGGCGGTTTGCATGTGCCGTGAAACCGGACCGGTCACTAATAACACATCAGCATGTCGAGGTGAGGCGACAAAATGAATGCCAAAACGCTCAATATCATAATATGGATTATTGAGGGCGTGGATTTCCAGTTCGCAACCATTACACGATCCGGCATCGACCTGCCTTATGGCAATGCTTCCTGAAAATTGTTTATCAATATGGCGTTTGATTTGAATACCCAGTTTTTCCAGTTCATCGTCCTTGGGAGCTTTGTATTTTTCGGTGACAATACCGGTTGTTAATATTTTTTTAAAAAGTCGTAGCACGCAGCCTCCTATAAATCGTTGCCTGAATAAGAGCCATTCAGGGATTTGTTACACACTGGAAAATCCGGCACGATATTATTCAGCGTCAGTTTTTCCAAGGCTGGCCAGTTTAGGATACTGGGGTCGCGTGGATAAAAACGGGCGATTTTATTATCGCTATCAAAGCGAACATAAGTGGTGATTTCGCCGCGCCAACCCTCAACTATGCCCAACGCTTCACTTCCCGCTGGCGGTGTTTGCCAGTCGGCAAGAATGTCACCTTCGGCAAGTTGCTCTATAAATTGATCAATAAGTTTTAAGGCCGTATTGATTTCCTTATACCTTACCCAGAATCGTGAGGCGATATCGCCTTTATCTTCCAGCGCGACTTTAAACGTGACTTGATTGTAAGGTGAATAGGGCGCGTCGCGGCGCACATCAAAATCCTGACCACTGGCACGACCGACATAACCCAGCGTGCCAAAGGCGGCGGCGGTTTCTGGCGACAAGTAACCGGCGGTATATAGTCGATCTTCCAGGGATGAGTTAAGGTCTATCGCCGGCATGATTTCTGACAGTTCATTTTTTAACTGAAGTACTTCCTGTTTAATCAAGGTACAGGCGGTTTCTGATAAATCACAGATAACGCCGCCGGGAACAATTCTGTCCATGAGCAAACGGTGGCCGAAAACGGTGGCATGGGTGCGTAACCATAGTTCACGCAGGCGGGTAAACTGCATTTGTGCAAATACAAAAGCAACATCATTACAAATGGCACCCATATCGCCTAAATGATTGGCGACCCGTTCTCGCTCTGCCAGAATGCCGCGTATCAAGGCGGCGCGTGGCGGGATTCTAATGCCCGCAGCTTGCTCCATTGCCCGACACGCTGCCCAGCAATGTCCGACGGTAGTATCCCCTGAAATTCGCCCAGCTAAACGAGCTAAAGAGTTCGGCGTTCTGCCTTCGGCAATTTTTTCAATCCCTTTATGAACATAACCCAAGCGTTCCTCCAGATTTAAAATCAGTTCGCCGACTGCCAAAAAGCGAAAATGTCCCGGTTCAATAATACCTGCATGGACGGGGCCTACAGGAATTTCATAAACGCCAGCGCCGAATGCTTTAACAAAGGGGTAATTCATGTCAGGGGGCGTAACGGCTTGGGGTTCTCCTTGAACAGAGAAATCCTTGCGTAACGGATAACTGTGTTTACCCCATGCTTGATGGCGAATCCAGCGCCGATTATCGGGATGTCCTGTAAAGCTAATGCCAAACAGGTCTTGGGTGTGACGTTCACTGCGATTAGCGGCTGGATAAACGGTGGCTTGTGAGGGTAATTCGGGGTGGTTGGTATTGATGTGTGTGCGTAACAACACATAAACACCTGCTTTTTCAAAGCAGGCATTAACGATAAATACCGTCTCGGCCTGCTCTGCCCAACCGGCGACCCAGCGCAGCTTTTGTTCAAGGGCGTATTGACTAAATTGCTGCCAATGCTTGCTTTTAATTTGCCACAGCACGATTTTATCGCTCTGAGGGTCGCTGTTGGCTGCATTTGGATTGATACGCGCGGGAACAATAAAAAATTCTGCGCTATTTAGTTGGTTTAAAAAATCCGTCGTCCAATTTGAAGCGCTCATAACGGCGTACTCCCGGAGATTAACAAGGTGGCCTGTGAAAACCAGTTAGCCAGAAATTCGGGGATAGCCAAGCCCAGCCATAACACCAAACCTAAATGAATGATGACCGGCCACAAGTTGGCTTTAACGGGGAGTTGACCTTCTGGCTTGTCGCCGTAAACCATGGGCTGTATGTGTCTAAACAGGCCGGCAAAGGCAATGCCGATTCCCAATAATAATAACGGTGCCAGCCAGGGATAGCTGTGCATAGTGGCCAGCAAAACCAGAAACTCACTGGTAAAAACACCAAAAGGCGGGAAGCCGGCAATGGCTAACGTACCGATTAACAAGCCCCAGCCTACCTTGGGTTGGGTTTTTATCAAGCCCCGTATTTTATCCATGCTTTGCGTTCCGGCAAGCTGCGAGGCGTGACCTACAGTTACAAAAATGGCCGATTTTGTCAGTGAGTGGACGGTCATGTGCAGCAAGGCTGCAAACGTTGCCATTGGACCGCCGATACCAAAAGCAAACGTCATCATGCCCATGTGTTCGATAGAGGAATAACTGAACAAGCGTTTAATGTCTTTTTGCCGATGCAGAAATAAAGCGCCGACCAGAAAAGACAACAGTCCAAACCCCATCATCAAGTAACCGCCTATATGGGAATGGCTTGCGCCATCCACCAGCATTTTATTACGTACTACGGCATATAAGGCATCATTTAACAACAGGCCGGACAATACCGCAGACATGGGGGTAGGGCCTTCGGAATGGGCGTCGGGCAACCAGTTATGCAAAGGCACCAGACCGATTTTAGTACCATAACCAACCAGCATGAAAACAAAGGCAATTTCCAATATTTCCGGATTTAATTTACTGGCGTTTTCGTAAAGTACTGACCACAACAAGGAGCTTTCACCATCCCCAATCTGCATCGCAGCGTAATACAGCAAAATGGTACCGAATAGTGCTTGCGCAATACCCACGCCACAAAGAATGAAGTATTTCCAGGCGGCTTCAATGGATTCAGGGGTTCGGTATAAACTCACCAGCATCACGGTCGCCAAGGTCGCACCTTCCATGGCAACCCACATAATGCCCATGTTATTGGTAGTTAGCACCAGATACATGGCCAGCATAAAACCTTGATACATGGAGTAATAAAGTTTTAACCGGTTATCCGTCAGTTTGCCCAAGTCTTTTTCATGCGCCATATAGGGGCCGGAAAAAATTGAGGTGGTGAGTCCGACAAAAGCAGTCAGAACAATTAAATAGACGTTAAACGGGTCAATCAAAAAAGCTTTATTCTCCGATAAAATAGTGCCTTGATTAAGCACATTAACCGCCAGCCAGATGGTCGCCAACAGACAGATTGCGTTAAACCTGACATTTAATTTCCCTGTGTCGTTTCGGTGTCCGCCTAGTGCAAAGAATATAATGCCGACTAAAGGAATCAATAATACAAGATAGACAGCAATCATTTATCCACCTCATTTAATTTATTTAATAAATCAACATCCAGTGAATCGATACTGGTACGAATATGCAGGAAAAAAATACCAAACAGCACGGCGGCAACCAATACGTCAAAGGCGACGCCCAGTTCAACCACCATGGGCATACCTTTGGTGGCAACGATAGCGGCAAAAAACAAACCATTTTCAATCGACATAAACCCGACCACATGGGCAACAGCCTGGCGATGCGAGATCATTAACAACATGCCCAACAGCACCACGGAGAGACTGACCGCCAGTGCATTCAGCATGACCGGTGAGGTGGTTTGTACGATAGGATGCAATACGTAATAGCTGAACACCATCAAGCTGGCACCACCCAGCATCACTACGGTTTTGTTCTTTAGCGCTTGAACATCTCGCTGGGTGTTCATAAGCAAAACTTCTCGCCTTAACATCCACGGAATAAAGATGACTTTTAGCACTAAGGTCAGCAAGGCAGAAATATACAAATGAGGGTTATTTAAACTGTAGGCTGCCAAAACGGTGGTTAAGGTTAATAGAAAACCCTGCACGGCAAAAACAAAGATTAAGCGTAACAACCTGCCCTGACCCAACATGAGAAAAGAGGTGAGCCCTACCAATGCCGCCATAGACAAAATAGCCTGCGTATAAAAATCGGTTTGTTCAATGTTCATAATTAAGATCCAAGGTAAAAGGTTCACGGAACAAGGGGCAAAACTCAAGGCGTAACGTTATCGGTAAGGCGTATTCCCCGCCTTGAATGGTAAATCTTTTAGCTTGCGCCACTTTCATCGTGACGCCTCCAGAATGATGTGGCTCAGCATGCCCAGCAAGCCTAATAAATAGGCAAAGCTTAGATATTCCTGTACGCGAAACAAGCGCATTTTTGCGATCAACGTTTCTGCTATTGCCAAAAATATCGCAAGTAAGGCCAGTTTTCCTATAATCGCGAATAAACCATAGCCCAGGTCTTTAGCGCCAAAGGTTTCAGAGATACCCCAGGGTAAAAAGATATTGGCGATTAATACGCCATATAACATGAGTTTGAGTTGGCTTGCCCATTCAATCAGCGCCAGATGTCGGCCACTGTATTCCAGAATCATGGCTTCATGAATCATGGTCAGTTCCAGATGCGTGGCAGGATTGTCCACAGGAATCCGTCCGGTTTCAGCGATGGCAACCAAGATCAGGGCAAACAGGGCAAATACAAAAGAAGGTCTTAATATAAGTCCCTCATTTAATACATGAGTAATGGCACCTGATAAATTGGTGGTAGACGCCGTCATGGTCAGGGTAAAAATAGCCATTAACATGGCCGGTTCTGCCAGTGAAGAAATAGTCATTTCTCGGGATGAACCCATGCCACCAAATGCGGTGCCTATATCCAGCCCGGCCAAGGCCAGAAAAAAGCGGGCAAAGGCAAAAAATCCCACCATCACAATGACATCCGCACTAGCTGACGTGGGCAGATTAACCGCGATCAACGGCACCACGCTTGCCGCCAGTACCGTGGCAGAAAATATAAGGTAAGGCGCTGCTATAAATAGCCAGGATGCCTGTTCCGAGACTACTGGTTGTTTATGCGTTAATTTAAGTAAATCCCGGTAAGGCTGTAATAGGGAAGGGGCTTTGCGGTTTTGTAAATGACATTTACACATTTTTAGCCAGCCCGCCAATAACGGTGCGAGTACGACAAATAACGTAGTTTGTAAAATGGCGATTAACCAGTTCATTGTGGCTCTCCAGACGGTTGGGGCTTTTTGTTAAACGAGGCGACTGTCGCTACTGCATTTTTATCCATCAGCTAATTACCCATAGCAGGAGCAGTAAGGTGGCAAACGAGTAACTAAGATAGGTTCGGATATTACCGGTTTGAATGCGTCCTACCTGCTTGGCCAAGTTGTTTATGCCTTGTGCTATCGGTTGATACAGGCGTGGCCAGCTATGATCCTGAATATGCAGTTGATAATGCACAGCGGCCACATCCTGATCCATTGCGCCTTGCAGATCTTTTTTAATCTGCTCGTCTATAATCCAGGTTTTAGCAAAAATTCGCCGTAAAGGCATGGTAAAGGAACTGGAGGTATATTGCATACGTGGTGTCAAGCCGCCAAAACCACAATCCCAGGTTTCAGCCCGACGCATTACGGTCAAAGGACTGCGCCGTAAATACCAATAACAAACACCGGCCGCAATCAGTGCGCCTATCAGCACCAGTGGCGGCGAGTAAGATGCCTGCTCGGCAGAAACCGGAGCCAGCCATAACCAACCTAAAGCGGAATCATTCGGTAAGGTATGTCCCAATAATTGACCTGAAACATTGTTGATTAAATGAATAATCACGCCAGGAAAAATCCCGATAAAAAAACACAAACCGGCCAACAAAGCAGGGCCGGCCAACATACCTTTGTCATGTATTTCATGCGCTTTTTCACTGTTTCGTGAGCGTGATTGCCCCAGAAATATTAGCCCGAATACTTTAACAAAACACGCCGCCGCCAACGCGGCTGTCAACGCCAAGGCCGCCGCAGCAACCGGAATTAAACTGCGCAACACGCCATTGTCCAGCACATCAACTTGTAGCGCAGTCTGAAAAGCCAGCCATTCTGAAACAAAGCCGTTAAACAGGGGCAATGAAGAAATACTCATACAGCCGACCAAAAACAACGCACTGGTTTGGGGCATTTTTTTAATCAGTCCACCCATCATGTCGATATTTAATTCATGGGTTTGGTGATGGATAATGCCGGCACCCAAGAACAATAAATTCTTGAACAAGGCATGATTAAAGGCATGGAACAGGGCAGCCAGAAAGCCCAAAGCAGCCAGTTGTGGATGGCCGTTTGCCATAAAAATCATGGACAAGCCCAGTACCATAAAAATAATGCCGATGTTTTCAACGGAACTGTACGCTAACAGGCGTTTTAAATTGGGTTGCATCAGGGCATACAGAATGCCGCCCAGCGCTGAAACTGTACCCAGAATTAACAGCACCACGCCCCATTGCCACTGTACCTCGCCGAGTAAATCAAAACAAAAACGGATCAAACCATACAGAGCCACTTTAAGCATGACACCGCTCATCAGTGCTGAAATATGCGAGGGCGCTACCGGATGGGCTTCCGGCAACCAGACGTGAACCGGCACTATCCCGGCCTTCATGCCAAAACCCAACAGGGCCAATACGAAAGCAATACTTGCCCAAGTGCTTGATAAGTTGGCCTCACGCAGGGCATCAAAGGTAAAGTCGGTAGAAAAACTGGCCAGTACGCCAAACCCTAAAATAATCGACAAGGCACCAACTTCTGCCATTAATAAATAAAGAAAAGCGGCACGGCGATTGGCGGAATTTTCATGCTGAAATGCCACCAGAAAATAGCTGGCGACCGACATCAATTCCCAGGCAATCATGAACATAAAAGCATCATCGGCCAACAGCACCAACAACATGCCGGTAACAAACAAGCCGGTAAATAAACCCAGGGCGGCAAAGGGATGTTCGTTTTCTTTATAGCTGCGGACATAACCAGGGCCATAAAGACTTACCGCACAAACGGCAATGCCGATAATTAAAAAGAAGAAACCGGACAATCCGTCAAAACGGATATGCCAGGGTAGCCAAGGTAAACCCAACGCAATCTGGTCGGTAATAACCTCTTTGCTGAGTAGCACAGCCAACCCGGCGATGGCGGCAAAGACACCGGACAAGCCCAATAAAACAAATACGGCCTGTTTTAAAAAAACCGGAAAGCGCCGTTCTTCAAGATTTTTATTAATCCAGCTCCGGCAACGGACATTGCGGGTAAAGACGGTGTTAAAACCATACTCACTGATTGCTGACAGGGTTTGCCGCTGATGCATCATCAGTGCCAGCAAACCGGAAGCAAAGCTTAGAAGTACCGCACAATAAGCTGATAAAAGGATCATGAAATTCTCACTATCGTGTTTGAGCTAAAATAAAAAAACTAAAGGTTAAAGGTTAAAGGTTAAAGGTTAAAGGCGAAAGGCGAAAAAAACCAAATCTTCAATACGCTCGCCTTTTGCCCTTTGCCCTTTGCCTTTCGCCTGAGTCTTATTTCCTGTCATCTGCCGTCATTAGTCGTGCGGCAAGCGCATGATCTGAAAACTTTTCCAACGCGTTACCTACTTGTCGACAGTGTCCACCCTGAGCTTCATAGTTTTGTTGGAAATCATGGATAAATGTCATAACAGTATGATCAATCAGGTAACCGTCTGAAAAATCAAAAATAAGTGTTTTACCTTGTTCCAGTTCGGTCAGTGCTTTTTTTAAGGGCAAGATGTTTGAAAAGAGTGCAGAGCCTAATAACTTGATTACCCGTGTATTGTTATTTTGTTGTTTAATCGTAAAGTGAATCTTGAACAGGTTGCCAAGCCAAACGCCTCTTGCCAAGGTAATAGCAAGCTTGACAATAATACCCAAGATGACGCCTATTAATAAATCAGTCGCCAATATGCCGATAAGCGTGACCACAAACAATAATAGCTGTTCTTTACCCACATCCAAGGCTTGGGTGAATGTTTTAGGCGATGCTAACCAATAACCGGTATAAACCAGTAAGGCGGCTAAAGCAGCCAACGGAATACGTTGTATAAAACCGGTAAAGAAGACGACAAACAGCAATAAAATCAAGCCATGAAAGAAGTTGGCCCAAGCGGTTTTTGCGCCGTTATTGATATTTGCCGAGCTACGGACAATTTCAGCAATCATCGGCAAGCCGCCAATCATACCTGCTACCAGATTACCCAGGCCGATCGCTGTTAAATCACGATCAAGATCAGACGTTCGCTTATACGGATCAAGCTTGTCTACCGCTGTTGTACTCAGTAAACTTTCAAGACTGCCTACCAAGCTGATAGTTAGCACGGCTTCCCAGAAGGCCATTGTTGTTATTTTTGAAAAGTCGGGAAAATAAAAGCCGGCTAAAAAATTATCCGGAATTGCGACCATATAGTTTGAGCCACTGGTAGCCGCTTCCTGAAAACCAAAATGCCAAGCGAAGACGATGCCCATTAACACGACAATAACCGGAGCGGGAATTTTGCTTCCGCTTAAAGGCCAAATTACCAATATTAGCAAGCTTAAAAAACTGATCAGAACACAATCCAGATTCATGACTAGCAAGCTGTGCGGAATTTGTGCAATAATCGAAAATAGACTGCCGGGTTCCGGCGTAACGCCCAACATAACGTGAATTTGTGTGGCGATAATAATAATGCCAATCGCAGCCAGCATGCCATGAATCACCGAGGTAGGAAAAAAGGAACTTAATTGCCCCAGTTTAAACCGCCCCATCAAAATCTGTAGAGCACTGGTGACTACAATCGCGGCCAAGGTATAACGGTAACCTGCCAGCGCATCGCCGTCACCCAAGGTTTGCACCGCTGCCAAAATCACCACAATCAAACCGGCCGCCGGGCCATTGATAGTCAGGTAAGAACCGCTAATGCGCGATACCAATACGCCACCGATAATAGCGCTAATAATACCGGCCGATGGCGGAAAGCCCGAAGCTACTGCTATACCCAGGCATAGCGGCAAGGCGATAAGAAAAACCAAAAATCCGGAGGCTAAGTCGCTAAGCCAGTTTTCTTTTAAACCGGCCAGTCCGGTTTTTGGCATCGTCGACAGGGATAATTTTTTCATAAAAGTCCTCGTTTAGTGTAGTAGAGTTTGAGTGTAAATGCTGCTCAGGCAACCACTATACCACCACACAGCGCGACGGGTGCGCTGACCGCAAAACTATCACCGTTATCGGGTTACGCTACGTTTGGCCATGATTTCTGCATAACCCAATAACCTTGTTGTAATTATTCAGTCCCCCTCTTTGACAAAGTGGGGTTAGGGGAGGTTTTATTAGATAAATCCCCCTTTTTCAAAGGGGGAGGTGAATAATTACCCTGTTAACTCATTAATCGATCGCTGTATTACAAGCCCAAATGGTCACTTTTACGACGACTCATATTGCCTGGTTTCATTCTGCGCACCGCCAAAGGATGGGCTGAAAAAGTATCATGATATTCCATCCCGATAAATACACATTTTCCGCCTTGCCCTTCATAGTTATGCTGAAAGTCATGAATAAATTCCATGACCGTATGATCAATCAGATACGCATTATTCAATTGAAAGATGACCGTTTTTCCGTTTTCGAGATTAGCCAATGCCGTCTTTAAAGACATAAAATTGGAGAAAATAGCCGACCCCACTATCGAGACTATAACGGAATCAGCATCTTTAGACTTAATAACAAAGTGGATTTTAAACAGGTTATTAAGTCTGACACCGCGCAGCAGGTGGATAGCAAACTTGGCGGTAATACCGATAGCGACTCCCACTAATAAATCGGTTGCCAATACACCAATAATCGTCACCACAAACATAAACAACTGTTCTTTACCGATGTGTAAAACGTTTGCAAATGACTTTGGAGAAGCCAGACGAAAACCGGTAAATACCAGTAATGCCGCTAAAGCCGCAAGCGGAATGCTATGAATCAAACGTGGAAACAATACCACGAACAACAGCAGAAATGTACCGTGAAAAAAGTTGGCCCACTGGGTTTTGGCACCATTGTTTACATTAGCCGAACTTCTTACGATCTCGGCTATCATCGGCAAGCCGCCGATTAATCCGGCTAACAGATTGCCCGCACCGACGGCGGTTAAATCACGATCAAGATTGGAATGACGTTTATACGGATCCAGTTTGTCCACCGCCATGGCGCTAAGCAAACTCTCCAAGCTACCGACCAAGCTGATACTGATAACGGCTTCCCAAAATTCTAGTGTAGCAATTTTTGAAAAGTCAGGAAAATAAAAGCTGGACATAAAGTTATCGGAAATCGCGACCAAAAATTTCGGCCCAACAGTTTCTTCATGATGTGGTAAAAAACTTGCATCCGGTAGAAACAAATACATGTGTTCATGATCCAGATCAAAATATTTCGCCAAACCTATTCCTGCCAACACCACAATCAATGGCGCCGGAATCATCTTTAAAACAGGATTTTTTATCAGTGCCCAAATAATTAATATCGCCAGTCCGGTAAAACCGATAATGGCAATTTCATGATTAAGGTTCATAATGCTGTGCGGAATTTGAGCGATAGTCGAAAACAGACTACTGCCTTTCTCCGGGGTAGTGCCCAGCATGACATGGATTTGTTTGGCCATAATAATGATGCCAATCGCCGCCAACATGCCATGTATAACGGATGCCGGAAAAAAAGAGCTCAGTCGCCCGGCTTTAAATACGCCCATTAAAATTTGTAATATACTGGCAACCACAATGGCAGCCAAGGCATAACGATAACCGGCCATCGCATCGCCTTCACCCAGTTCTTGAACCGCACTGAGTACCACTACAATCAAACCGGCGGCGGGGCCATTGATGGTTATAAAGGAACCGCTGATACGAGAAACCAGCATGCCTCCGATAATAGCGGTGATAATTCCCGCTGAAGGGGGAAAGCCCGAAGCCATTGATATACCTAGACACAACGGCAACGCGATAAGAAAGACCAGAAATCCTGACAGCAAATCGCTACGCCAGTTTTCTTTTAATCCAGCCAGGCCCGTTTTGGGTAATGCAGCTAATGCAGCTTCGCTCATATAAATCCTCGTTGTTGGTAATAGTGTTTATACTCTATTACTAGCGATTATTGTGCCAATTAGTTGTTATTTTGTAATGCATTGATTTTATGATGGTATGAGGCTATCTTTTTAATAAGGGAGAATCAGTAAGCCGTGAGGCTGGTGCAAAAAAACCGTCTGCGGTTTATTTGCACCGTGGAAAAATAGAAACTTGGACGGTTTTAGGTGCAAATTTGTAACGCTGACCGATAGTTAAAAGGGTAGCAATCAATGTGTTGTAGGGACTTACAGTTAGGTTATGAATGACGAAAGCAGGGTAATTGGTACTGATGTGGTAAAATTTTTCAAAATGCCGAGCTTTGAGGCTAAGGTAAATAAGATATAAATCTATTGATTTTGACTGGGGGAGACAGGCTTGGAAGCAGATTGGCCAGAAGGTTATAAAATGGGGCGGCGTAAACTGGTTACCGTTCTGGATAAAATGGTTATTCAGGACTTACTCAAGACACTGCTGTCAGTGTTGACAGTTATTGTGGTTATTATCGTCAGTCGTAAATTTATCAGAATTCTTGACGAAGCGATTGCAGGGCAAGTATCAAATGAAACGTTACTGAGTATCTTGGGGCTAAAAACGATTTCAGCCACGGTAGAATTTTTGCCTGTAGCACTATTTATGGCGGTATTAATGGTGATGGGCAGAATGTACCGGGATCAGGAAATGTCGGCAGTTGCTTCAGCGGGTGGTGGTGCCGGAACGCTTTATCGAGCGGTATTTCTGTTGGTTGCTCCCTTAAGTGTACTGGCTTTGGGTTTATCTCTGTATGTCTCGCCATGGGTGGAAGCCAAAGTGGATCAGATAATGAAACAGGGTGAAGAATCGGCCGACCTTAGAGGGATTGCAGCAGGGAAATTTAGTGAGTATAGCCAGGGTGATCTGGTTTTTTATGTAGAAAAAATCAGCAATGATAAAAAGATGCACAACGTTTTTGTGCAAAACAGGCAGAATGGAAATATGGATATTATTAATGCTGACGCGGCTCGGATAGAAGATTTGGCTGACGGACGTTACATCATTTTTGAGAATGGTGAACAAGTACGAGGACAGCCAGGTACTTTAAATTATGTTATTGAACAGTTCGTTGAATACGCAGTAAGACTGGAAACAAAAGAATCGGTAGTTTCTATTAATCGGCAAGCACTTGGCGTTGATTTATTATGGGGATCTCAAGTGAAAGCCTATATTGCTGAGCTGCAGCGTCGCTTTTCAATTCCTTTAGGTGCGTTGTTATTAAGTTTTATTGCCGTTCCTTTGGCCCAGATTTCTCCTCGTGGCGGGGTTTACGGAAATATGCTGGTGGGCTTTTTAATCTATTTCAGTTATGGAAATCTTGTTCGCGTCAGTCAGAGTTGGGTGATGACTGGGACTATCCCTGCTTGGCTGGGTGGCGTAAGCGTTAATGTATTGTTGTTATTGATTGGCAGTTTTTTATTGGCAAGATTATATGGATGGCAGTGGCTGCTCATTAAAATCAGAGGCAAGGTGTCTTAAGTGAATGTATTAACGGGCTATATCGTCAGGGAAATTCTAAAAGGCTCTTTTGTTGCGGTGTTATTATTGCTGACCTTGTTTAATTTATTTACCTTTAGTGATGAGTTAAATGATGTGGGGGGAGGGTATGACTTAAAACATATTTTCTATTATCTGGCCTTGACGTCGCCCACTGTTTTTTATGAGCTGGTTCCTGCCTCGGCATTATTAGGCAGTTTGTTTATTTTGGGCGCGATGGGTAATAATCGTGAGCTTATTGCCATGCGGGCAGCGGGATTATCTATTTTTGGCATTATTAAAGCAGTGATGTTGGCAGGTGCCATTTTGGTTATTATTTCAACACTGATTGGTGAATTTGTTGCACCTGTCACCGAGCGCATGGCGAAAATGGTTAGAGTTTCGGCCCGTAATCAACAGGTTCTAATGGACGTAAAATATGGGCTCTGGCTGCGTGAAGACAATAGATTTGTCAATGTACGGCAAATAGTGAATGATGATAACCTGGCTGATATCAGTATTTATGAGCTGGATGATCACCAACATCTGCATCAGGCTCTACACGCAGATCAGGCTGTTTTTTTGGGTAACCAGCAATGGAATCTCAAAAACATCAAGCAATCAATAATTTCAACAGAACAGATGCTTGCCGATACACAAGACAGCCAAATCTTAAAGTCATCCATTGCGCCCAACTTACTCAAAATTGTCGTTGTTAATCCCAGTAATCTCTCGCTGCTCGACTTGGGCGATTACATCGATTTTTTAAAGAAAAACCATCAAAAATCACAGTCATTTGAGCTGGCTTTTTGGGGGCGCATCGTCAACCCTTTGGTCACCTTTATCATGTTGCTGTTATCTGCACCTTTTGTTATTGGTGTTAAACGAGGCGTTAGTGTCGGTGCAAGGATGATGATAGGCGTCGTTATTGGTATGGGCTTTAATATTTTCGACAAGATTGTTGGACATCTTGGCTTGATTTATGATTTAAATCCGCCATTAATAGCCTTTATTCCCAGCTTGATTGTTTTGGCACTGGCACTCTTTGCAGTGAATCGGGTGCGGGAATAATTTATATCCCGATTTCAGTAGGCATGTTCGGCGAAACAAGCCCGCCAGGCAACGGATGGCGATTGACAAGTAAATCAATAACCGTACGGATTTTACCCATATCTTTGCCTAATCGTTTTGCTAGTTCGATATCCTTTTCAAACTTATTCGTAGTTTTTAATTGACGTATTCCCATCAAATACCCAGCTTGTTATAAAACTTAAATCCTGAAAGCGCTGAAAACCAGACAGTAATTCCTGCTTTTTGACGATCAAATTTTATTTTTTAAATCCGCCGACGCGGTCCAAGAATTTTACAACAGTTATAAGACCTGGCTGGTCAGGCAGGATGCTGTTACTGATGCTTTAACTTTGCTTGCTGCCTTACGAGCGGTGATGGCTTTATTTTGTTTTTTTTGATGGCTTAGCTTTCATTAAAATAATGATCTGTAATATTATCCTGTCATTATGTTATCCCATTGATTTAAAGGTGTTATTTAATAATATAAGGTGTTGGCTTGCAGGATTTAGGCACCATTACTTGATTTAAGTCGGTCTGTGGATAACCATTAGCAATAAGAGATTACATAAGATAAAGCTAAGACTAAGACATTGAATGATCGATAAAAGAAATCATTCGGGCAATATAAATACTCTGTGCTATCCATACTATCTGGCTAACGTATAATAGTTTCATTTTATCCGACTGTTTTGATGCCTTCTTTCGATCTTGTTAAACAACTCACCCAACAATTGCCGCTTTGTCTCAATCAGGACAGGCCTGTTTTTAAACGCCAGTTAGACCGGTTACGGAGTGAAAGTCAGAAAGGCAAAAATCCGCTAGAGCAAATCAATGCGCTGGCAAGTCGTATTGATAAATCGGTTGCCTCCAGAAACAAGCGTCTTGCCAGTATCCCGCCTTTAAATTTCCCCGATTTACCGGTAACCGGTAAAAAAGATGAAATCGCCAAGCTGATACAAGAAAATCAGGTGGTGATTGTTTGTGGTGAAACGGGTTCAGGTAAAACCACGCAGTTGCCCAAGATTTGTTTGTCTATTGGTTTGGGTGCTGCCGGTTTTATTGGTCACACGCAGCCGCGCCGGATTGCAGCAAGGACGGTGTCTGATCGTATTGCTGAAGAGTTGGGTGAATCGATTGGCAAGTCGGTGGGTTACAAAATCCGTTTTAATGATAAAACTCATTCTGAGTCATTGGTTAAATTAATGACTGACGGTATTTTACTGGCGGAGTCGCAAAACGACCCATACTTAAGTCAATACGACACCATCATTATTGATGAGGCGCATGAGCGCAGCTTAAATATTGATTTTTTATTGGGTTATTTAAAATGGTTGTTGCCAAAACGTCCCGATTTAAAGGTCATCATTACCTCGGCAACCATCGATCCTCAACGTTTCTCTACCCATTTTAATAATGCCCCTATTATTGAAGTGTCAGGGCGGACTTATCCCGTTGATATGCGCTATCGTCCTATAGAACAGCGTGAAGAAGACGACGAGACTAGTGACGATCTGCAAAATGCGATACTGGATGCGGTTGATGAACTGTATCGGGATTTACGCGGCGATATATTGATTTTTTTGAGTGGTGAACGCGAAATCAGGGAAACGACTGATTCCTTAAAAAAACACCATCCCACGCAATATGAAATTTTGCCGCTGTATTCAAAACTCAGTGTCAGCGAGCAGGAGCGGGTATTCAAGCCCAAAGGCGGAAAAATACGCATCGTGCTGGCAACCAATGTGGCCGAAACCTCGTTAACGGTTCCGGGCATACGCGGCGTAATCGATACCGGTCATGCGCGTATCAGTCGTTATAGCCATCGCAGTAAAATTCAGCGTTTGCCAATTGAACGTATTTCGCAGTCCAGCGCCAATCAAAGGGCAGGGCGGTGTGGTCGGGTTGCCGAAGGTATTTGTATTCGGCTGTATTCGCATGATGATTACCTGGCCAGGCCGGAATTTACCGAGCCGGAAATTATGCGCACCAATTTGTCTGCGGTTATTTTGCAGATGACGGCATTAAATCTGGGTGAAATTGAAGACTTTCCGTTTTTGGAGCCGCCTGAAGATAAAATGATTCGGGATGGTAAAAATGTATTGCATGAAGTTAATGCCTTGGATAAAGCGGGCAAGCTGACGGACATAGGCAAACAGTTAGCCAAGTTTCCGACTGATCCCAAGCTGGCCCGGATGTTGATTGCAGCGGCGCATGAGCATTGCTTGACCGAAGTTGCCATTATTGTTTCTGCGTTAAGTGTACAGGATCCGCGCGAAAAACCGGCTGATAAAATGCAGCAAGCCGATGCCAAACATGTGGCGTTTCGTCATCCTGAATCTGATTTTTTAACGGTACTGAACATTTGGAATACCTTTGAAGAACAGAAGAAGCATCTATCCAACAGTAAACTGCGCAAATATTGTAGCGATAATTTTCTGTCCTACATCAGAATGCGCGAGTGGTTTGATATCCATGCCCAGATTATGCAGGTGGTTAAAGGTGATTTAAAAATGCACCCGAACACGGATGATGCGGGTTATGAAAAAATTCATCGCGCCTTGTTGCCGGGCTTGTTATCCAACATTGGTTTTCGGCATGAATCCCACGAATATTTGGGCGCACGCGGTTTAAAATTCTTTATTTTTCCGGGATCAGGGCTGCACAAACTAAAACCCAAGTGGATCATGGCCGCAGAGCAAGTTGAAACCAGTAAGGTTTATGCCCGCAATGTCGCCAGAATTGAACCGGAATGGATAGAGCAATGCGCAGCGCATTTGGTTAAGCATAACTATTATGATCCGCATTGGGAAAAGAAATCGGCGCGTTGCAGAGTGTCGGCAAGAACTTTGTTATATGGCTTAACGTTGCAGGCAGGGCGCAAGATTCCTTATGATCATGTTGATCCAAAAGCAGCTAGAGAGATTTTTATTCGCTCGGCACTGGTTGATCATGATTATCACAGTAACGCACCTTTTTACGTTGCCAATCAAAAATTGTTGGAAGAAGTGGGCATTATCCAGCATAAAGGCCGTCGGGTTGATTTGGTTGAAGATGAGCAGTGGCTTTACCAGTTTTACGATAACAAACTGCCGCCTGAGATTTTCAGTGGCGTTACTCTGGATACCTGGCGTAAAACAGTCGAGCGCACTGATCCCAAATTTCTTTTTTTAACAAAAGAGGATTTAACGCGGGAACAGGAAGCAGACTATGTTAATGAATGGGATTTTCCGGACAGCAAGAAAGTGGGTAATTTAACCATTGCTCTGCAATACCGGTTTGAACCGGGGCATAATGAAGATGGTGTAACGGCAATCATTCCTGTGCATCAATTAAATCAGCTTTCTCAAGCGGCGTTTGATTGGTTGGTACCTGGTTTATTAGAGGAAAAATGTGTTGCCTTAATTAAATCTCTGCCCAAGAACATTAGAAAACATTTTGTTCCTGTACCGCAAACCGTTAAACAGTGCCTGGAAATTGAGCCTGATTTTAAAGGACTGGTACAGGAGTGGTTGGGCAATCGGTTACGAAAATTAACCGGTGAGGCCATTCCGCTTAATGCCTGGAGTTTGGATAGTTTAACGGATCATTTAAAGATGAATTTTAGAGTCATTGATGATCAGGATAACTTACTGGATTACGGTCGGGATTTAAAAAAATTACAGCTTAAGTATGCAGTTAAAGCTGAAAACAGTTTTGATCAGATAGCGACGGATGAATTAAGTTATACGGGGTGTATTCAGTGGGCCTTTGATGATCTGCCCGAGACTTGGCAGTTTATTCAGAAAGGGCAAACCTTCATTGGTTTTCCTGCCATTATTGATGAGGGTGATGCGGTTGGCGTGCGTATTTTTGATACAGAACAGAAAGCTGCGCTCCAGCACCAGTCTGGGTTGATGCGTTTGCTTCAGTTGCAATTACGTAAAGAATGTACTTATATTCTTAAAAATATGCCGCAGTCAGCGATGGCAGAATTAACCTATAATCGTTTACCCAAACATCCGGTTATACCCACCTTGTCCAGTGGGGACTTGGGCGCAAGTGCCTCTTATAAAGAAGATATGCTGTTTTTGATTTTTTATAGCGTATTTATTGAAGGTAAAAACCTGCGCACTCAAGAGGCTTTTGAGCAAAATTTACAACAACACAAGTCAGAGTTAATGGGTGTCGCTAATGATGCCGGAAAATTGGCTTTGGAAATTATGGCGCATTATGGCGACATAAAAAAGACTGTAGCACGTATTTTAAAAACCACTGATCCTTTGGCTGTCGATATTAATGAGCAATTGGATTTACTGGTTTATGTCGGTTTTATCCGCAATACCCCTTACCAGGCACTTAAAGCCATTCCTCGTTATCTCAAGGCAATACAATACCGTCTGGATAAGATTGATAATAACCTGCAAAAAATCCAGGAAGTCAGGCGTTATTCAACCCGTTTTTGGAATGACATCGAGAAAAAAGCGAAAAAAGATTTGGTTATTCCTGAACAAGATCCGTTCCGTTGGGCTCTTGAAGAGTTTAGGGTTTCGGTGTTTGCCCAGCAACTTAAAACCGTTTATCCGGTTTCCGTAAAACGCATGGATAAGCTTTGGGATGAACGCGGGTAAAGCTTAAAAGATTTTCACCACGAAGACACGAAGGACACGAAGAAAGAAATTTAGGGGGAAAGCGTGACGGAGTTTGCAACTCCGTTACTCACGTTTTGAAAGTAATTGAAGTCTCCAAACGTTTCGGTCGGGGTTGCAAACCCCGACCGGCATCGGCCGCCCCTACGAAACGAAAAAACATAAAGCATTCACCACGAAGACACGAAGGACACGAAGAAAAGCAAAAACGGTTAGCATTATTTTGGTTCCCAAGCTCCGGCTCTCGTCGTTATACACAAGTATGTGAGGACACCCAAAGCACGTTATTCCTGACGGGATTGGGAATGCGCCTACAATGGAGGTCAGGCTTTGCCTGACAGTCAGGCAGAGCCTGACCTCCACGAGTTTATTCTGGTTCCCAAGCTCCGGCTTGGGAACCGAGAAGCCGAAGCTCCAGCTTCGCGAGACTGGAAGCTGGAGCTTCCAGATCTGCATTCCCAAGCCGGAGCTTGGGAACGAGTACGGTTTTCCAAAGGCGGTTGTTTTTAGGTGATGATGTCGGTGTTCTTCGGCGTGACCGGGTT
>JBAXUR010000049.1:0-23776 GCA_037129595.1 Methylococcaceae bacterium
TATCTAACCGGCTCTACGACAGTCGCCGAAATAAAAAAAGCCGCCGGGTCTGACCTTGTTTATGCATTTAAATTGTATCCTGCCGGCGCTACCACCAATTCAGATTCTGGTGTTGCTGATATTAAAGCCATTTTTCCGTTGCTGGCAGAACTCGAAAAATACAATATTCCCTTGCTGATTCATGGTGAAGTCACCGACGTACACTGTGATATTTTTGACCGTGAACGGGTGTTCGTTGACACCAGCTTGACCGATATTGTCGATAACTTCCCAGGCTTGCGCGTAGTCGTTGAGCACGTTACCACCACTGAAGCTGTGCAGTTTGTGCTAGCCGCCAGCAATCAGGTCGCCGCAACCATTACCCCCCAACATCTTTTGTTTAACCGTAACGCCCTACTGGCAGGCGGCATCCGTCCCCATTATTATTGCTTACCGATACTCAAGCGTGAACCGCATCGTCTGACATTGGTTGCCGCCGCGACCAGTGGCAATCCAAAATTCTTTTTAGGCACCGACAGTGCGCCACATACCACGTCATTAAAAGAAACCAGCTGTGGCTGTGCCGGCTGTTACAGTGCTCACGCCGCGCTGGAGCTTTACGCAGAGGCCTTTGAGCACGCCGAGGCATTAGACAAACTGGAAGGCTTTGCCAGTTTTCACGGAGCCGATTTTTACCACTTACCCAGAAACACGGGCACGGTCACTTTAGAAAAAACCACTTGGAAAATTCCCGCCAGTTACGGAGAAAATGATACCCTCATCACACCACTTAAAGCCGGTGAAGAGCTGGGATGGAAAATACAATCAATACACAAAGCGGTTTAAAACCGTAATATTTTACCTTGTTACGCCCAACTTGGCGTAATATGCCTTAACTTTTCGATACCTTTGGATACCAACCAACCTAATGGATACACCTGCAATTCCTCTAGCCCAACGCTTTAGAGGCTACCTCCCTGTCATCGTCGACATTGAAACAGCCGGATTTAATCCCAAAAAAAATGCCTTACTGGAAATTGCCGCCGTTATTGTTGAGCTTAACAGTAATAATGAACTGGAAATCACCGAACGCTATACAACGCACGTTATACCTTTTAAAAGTTCCGAACTTGATCCAGCGGCTCTCAAATTTAATGGCATCGATCCGTACCACCCGTTTCGTATGGCAATCGATGAAAAAGATGCGCTGGACATGCTCTTTAAACCGATTAAACAGGCCGTAAAACGTAACAACTGCACACGGGCCATTTTGGTAGGACACAATCCTGCTTTTGATATCGCTTTTTTAAATGCCGCTATCCAGCGCACCCAAATAAAACGCAGCCCTTTCCATCCGTTCAGCTCATTTGACACCGCAACATTGGGTGGCTTAGCTTATCAACAGACTGTACTGGCAAAAATTGCCCAAGCAGCAGGTTTGGAATGGGATAATGAAAAAGCGCATTCTGCATTGTATGACGCCGAAAAGACTGCCGAGCTGTTTTGTATGATTGTTAATCAATGGGGCGCATTAACAATCAATAATCAATAAGTTAACCATAATAAATTATAGATTATTGTCAGTTGTTGTCATTTATTACCCTTTTTTATAGTCGATTGGGACAAAAAAGGGGCAATAATGATGCCATAGGAGTGTCTGTCGGGCTTAAAAGGTTCATATTGGCTTTTGAGCGCTATAAAAGCGCAAAAAATAAGCATATCAAAGGTATTCCCCCTTATTTAAGAATTCAAGGCGCAAAGACCCTGTCTGGCGTCAATCTCTTGCCACCCCTGTCCGCTTTCCGACTCAGCGCGTTTGATAAAGCATATGGTTAATTCGAAAATTATTTTTACATTGAAGGATGATAACTGGATATGAGTGCAACATTATTGTTTAGTCATTGGCGACAAATAAAAAATCCTGATAAAAGTTGGGGGCTTGCCTGGTTTCTAGCGAATGAGTTTTGCAAACGTTATTATTCTTCGCATGGTATCGCACCCTGGGTAATTGATCATGGAGGGCTAGGTTATTATGGTATTACCCTAAATAATGTCACTTGTAGCAAAAATAACATCAATCATGAACCTTATGGTCGAATGACTATTTGTGGGGATGTTGAGAATTGGCTTATAGATGGACCCGGAGGGCATGGATTTCATGCCATTGATATGTGTGTCGAGAATATCCCTACAGAAGACATTGTTCAACAAGCCATTGCTTACATGAACCTTGATCCGCTTCCTCTGCATTCACATCTCCATTGTCGGCACAAACGATGGGGCGCTTCCTATCAGTTATGTTTCGAAGTGGCCACAGTTTTGGCTTTGCGAAATGAAGTTGAAGAATTGTGTATTACCAATAACCCAATTCATACCAAACGTGCAATTTTAGAGCTTGATCCTAAAATTACTATGAATGAACATTTGGGTGGTTTTCTTTTTTCAAGAAGTAATAAACAATTGCTACTTGCCGCGGATGGCCGTTTATTAGACGGTAGTAACAAGAATTTATGGCTTTCTTATATGAATGGATCTGGTATTTTTCAGCTTGCTGATATGCTTGAGCAACAATTGAACGCTATGTCAGTGACTAAGGACTAATTATGGCAATATTTAAAGATTCGCAAGGTACACTGAATAAACTCAATACGTTGCCTTTGGATAAGGAAAAGAACTTACAAAAGTTAGTTGAAGATAATCTGATGGAAGTCCTGGAGCTCCGCTTTTTGGCAACTGAATATACAACGACATTTGGAGGTAGAATCGATACCTTGGCTGTGGATGCAAACGGCGCACCGGTAATAATCGAATACAAACGCAACAAGAATGAAAATGTAATCAATCAAGCACTGTCTTATCTGAAATGGCTGAAAGCACAAATGCCTGAGTTTTTTCAGATGTTGATGATCAATAAGTTAGGTCAGGCAGTTGCTGATTCGATTAAACTGGATTGGAAGAACCCACGTGTGATCTGTATTGCCGAGTCCTATAGCAAGTTTGATATTGACACGGTAGAAGTTGTGCCACTGCGTATTGAGCTTTTCAAATATCGTTATTACGAACAAGGCCTATTTTCTTTGGAATCGCTTAACGTACCTGAAGCTGTTTCTATTAAAGCACCTGTTACTAGTGGTTCGGTACAATTTAAAACTTCAACTTCTGTAGCAATGTTACGTGAAAAAGGAAGCGAGGATATTCGTAAGTTATTTGATGCTTTAACAGAGCAAATCGTAGCCCTTGATAAAGATATCGTTGAAAAATGCAATACTAATTATGTCACCTTCGGATTAACTAAGAACTTTGCTGATGTACAGATCGGTAAAAAACAAATTAGACTTCACTTGCGAAAAATCGATTATATTGATCCCAAGCATTTGGTTGAAAAAATACCCGAAGGGTACAATTGGACATTGAGCAGGCGTGTTTATCTTAATTCTATTGATGATCTTGACTACATTATGGGTCTAATAGAACAGTCTTATAAAAATGTACTTTAAGACATTATCAATATAAGTTATAGCCATTGGGAGGTGACTCAAGGTAGCTAATAAATTGTTTAAATAGCCACTGGAAGAATACTCAGGTTTTGTTCTACTTTAATTCTTAGATTATTTTGTACAACAACTGCCGCCCAATCGTTGTATTTAGTCGGTGGTTCGTAGTGATATGTTACCGGATTATATTGTCCTTCAATCCCTGTCATGACCGTCATCGAATTGGTTGCTGCAGCTTTTACACCATCATCGGTATTACGCGATCCACCATAAAAATCATTACCGGGCCATGAAACATGATCCCAAGCCACGATACTAAAAAGTAAACAATCATTATAATCATCACCAACTTCAGCGTAATGAAAAGGTTCACAGAGCTGTGGTTTATCTTGATTACCTTTTGCAAGCGGCCTAACCAGCAATGACACGGTACCGAATTCACGGCGTTCATTTTGGCACTCCGTGTAAGGGTCGTAATATACGGCTTTTACATAAGGCAGATGATCGGCATGTTTTTGTAGCAGTGCCACTAAAGCATCTTTTAAGTATGATCCCAATTGCCCCGTAAAAGGACCGGCAAACTGACCACAGCCCAAACCGGGAATGGTTATAAAGGCTTTTTTATCAGCTAACTTGGCTTGATTGTTCGCATATACCAGTAATGGCAATAGTCGACGTTCGTACAATGCCTGATAGCCGATAAGATTGATTTGACTGTCTTGTGTGACTTCATTCCAGTCGGCGGGTATATTGCCTTTACCATTCCGTAATAAGGCACCAGGAATAAATAACAGCGTTGCTGAAAATGGCGTCTTATGCACACTAGGCGTGAAGAATTTACCATCGTCGTAAATTTCTACTGAAGTTGCCACGCCAATATCACCCAGTATAGATAGCTCGGTTTGATTCCAATCGTTACCATTACCGTAAACCGCGCTTTCTGCAAATATCAGTGGCAGCTTGGTGGCAAACAATTCCTCGATAAAAGACTCAGTATCAAGTTTTTCCAATGCCTTACCTTGCAGTTCTCGTTGTAAATAAAGCCCTGCTTCATTAATACCGTTAGTTGCTAAATGAATACGATAGGCCTCCGCTTTTTGGTAGGTTTCTGGGTGAATGAGGATACGGTAGGGCATATATAATCAAGTTTAAGGTTTTTTAAAACTAATAAGCTAAGCCCGCTGAGCAGTTAATCCCGCGTAAGGAAGATATTTAGAGTTTTTGATAAACAGACTTATTTATCATACCGTCCCATTTTCCAGTAGAACACACCCTTGCGGCATGATCAGGTGCTTCTGCCCTGAGCCCCCGACTTCGCGTGACCAGCTATCCACGATTATCTGCGGATAATCGCCAGAGCGGGTGAGTTTTACGCTAAATCCACCAGACATTCCGGGAATATTACACCAAAGCACCGGGATATTTAATTCAGTCAACGGGTCAAGAATAGGTAAACGCAGTTCGGGTACTGCTCTAAAACCTCTGATTCGCTCATGAACAAGGACATGAAAATGCCGTGTCAGTGCAACTAGATGATTAGAGTTGACCGGATGTAGCGGGCGCGGTTCCAGCACTGAAAGAAGATGCGTATGGCCGGCTCTGCGTGCCGTATCCTGAGGTGTTTCACCTTTCTTATTTTGAAGCGTTCTAAAGGCACCAAGGCTGAGTAATAATTCGACAATATAAGTCGATGTTCCATTTCTGGCAGCCTGATGTAGCGGCGTATAAAGTGCTTGCCCCAAGATGCGCGGGTAATTGATTAACTCGGGCCATTCCTCCAGCTTTTTGAAGATATTATCCCAATCGCCCTCACGAGCCGCATCGGCAATAGCATTATTTGCAGCAATAAAATCTTCACCGGCATCTTCACGGTTAACCACCGGTAAAAATGTCCAAAATCGATGATCTTGTGTCAGCGCGCTTTGTTTGGGTTCTTGCCAATTTTTAACATAGGTCTGTTGTTCTTTGGTTTCAGGTGAGCGGGGTTTTTTAAGTGATTTTGGGCATTCTTTCCAAAGGTCATCCAGCGACTTACTTGAGTCAGGATAGGACTGGCAAATTTTGCCGTCAAGATGTCGCTTTAGCCAGCAACCGACTACAGTCCCCGTTCTACCAATACCGCCCCAGCAATGGATGTAGACGCCATGACCTTCACACAATGCTGCATCAATAGCATCCAAAATTGCAACCATTTGGCTTGGATCTGCAGGGATAGATATGTCCGGAATCGGAAAGGCTAATCTTTTAGCTTCGCCACCCGAAACCTCGTTAAGCAGGTCTTCATAGCCTGATAAATTATCATGCTTGGTTGTCAGATCAATGAAGCGTGTAATTCCGGCACGAAACATGGTTTCGATGCGTGACCTTGAAGAGATGTATTCTGGAGTTCTTGGATATTCCCCTGCAAGTAATTTTTCAGGGATGATCCAGTAGCTGTTTTCAAGTGGTTTTTGATCGGGGTTTAACAAATTTAGTCCTTTATATTCGAATACACAGTTATTATTTTGTTATTAGAAAGCATTGTATGACTATTAACGACGCAGAACATATATGAAAATAGGGACAGCTCTTTCATTATCCTATTTTAATCGGCTAATGATAGACCTCCTGCGCTTTCTATTTTTTGCTTGCAGTTTTTGCGATCCATTTTAAATCATCAATCCATTAAAGCAATTTCACCAAAGCAGCAACAACACCGATTGAAAATACCATGAGTGTGCCTAGTTTAATAATTAAGCGTTGATCCATGTCGCGCATGTCGCGGCGAAGCAATTCCACCTCATGCCTCAAATCTTCTTTGGTAACTAACTCCTTAAGGTTAACTTCCAACACGTCAGAAAGAGCGGTAGCCTCGGCTTCCGCTTGTGCGGGTGGGACACCGGCTTCTTTCAGTGTATTGGCAAACTTCAAAGTATCAAATGCAATCGTCGCCACTATATTTCTCCTGACCTTTAAAAACTGGATAAAAGTATATCACAACATAAAATATCGCCCATTGTCGTTAAGTTAAGCATCGTAATAATATAATACAACTAGCTTTAGCTGCTCTACAGGCAACAGCTGAAGCGGTTGCACTCCGGTTTTATAAACAACTTTAGCTTAACTTAATGGCATTGCCCACCTACCCTTTTTAATGTCGCTCAATTTCCCCGTTACGTCCATACGGTAATTCGTAATCTGCATAAGAAATTATGCAAACTATTTTATAGTGTGTTAAGTTTTTAATTTTTACAATTTCAAACAAGCCGGATGACTTATTGGTCATTCATAAAAATATGCTTGATTGCTTTGGAATGCACATGAAATAACTTGACCATTTACCCCCTCACCCCAGCCATCTCCGGGAGGGAGAGGGAGCAAGATACCTAAGTTATTTCATGCGCATTTCTTTGTGACAATACCTTCTTCATCCAGATGCATTCCTCTTTACTATTTTATTTATGACGTTACAATCTCCGAAATCATCCTTTTGGCTGCCCGATGACGAGTGGCGAAAAGTTCAAAAATATTTACCCATCACCTGCGTTGATGTATTACCCTTTCGACTGGATAAGGGTGAAATAGCTGAGCTCGGTCTTATCTTGCGAAATACGCCACATCAAGGGGAGCGCTGGTGTTTGATCGGCGGCAGACTGCAATATAATGAAGTACTGACAGAAGGAGTGGATCGGGAAATCATTGAAGCACTTGGCGACAAAACCATCACTACCTTAGTAGGCGGTGGTGAGCCGCTTAAGGTAGTTCAATATATGCCTGAAATGGGACGGGGCGAGTATTTTGATCCCAGACAACATGCGATCGGCCTGACCTATGCCGTTGAGCTTTCAGGTATCGTTGTACCTCAAGGTGAAGCATTGGACTTTAAATGGTTTTCCGTCAGTAAAATCCAGACTCTGGAGGCTATAGGTTTTGGTCAAAAGCAACTCATTATTGATTGTCTTCAGCTGCTTGGTCATCCATCTGATTTTTTAACCGTTTAGGTCACTTGCAAAAAACACGCCCCCTTTCTTCGGAATACCAAACAAGCTCATGGAATAAACACCAGGGAAAATTCGCTCAATCAGGCCACCAGCAATAAAAAAGTGCAAGCACTCATGGTACATACGAACATTTAGACCACCGCTATATTTATGCTCAAAAAGACCCTAAGCGATTAAGTAGTCTGTTGTGGCCGCTTAAATAGTAAGTATTCCACCTTTGAAAAAGGGTGGTGAGGGCAATGGCGTTAAGCATAACACTGGACTAAAACCGCTTTAGCTGTTTTTACAGGCAATAGCTGAAGCGATTGCACTCCGGTTTTTTAAACAACTTGCGCTTAACTTAACGGTATTGGCATGCCTGCTTTGAGTTAGCAATACAAGCACATGACAGCTTTATAATCTTGAATTAATCATTGTGTATCCCAAACTCTTATAGCCAATTTTTCGTTTCTCGCTCATTTTATTTAACATCGGTACATTGCTATCTACATAATCGTAAATCCTGACTTCAGTTTTTGCATGATGCAGTCGGTGTAACCTGCCAACATACTGGGCTAATGTGCCTTTCCAAGAAACCGGCATAACCAGAAATAAAGTATCCAGCCTTGCATCATCAAAGCCCTCACCCAGATAGCGTCCTGTTGCAATAATAACCCGCTCTTCACCGTCGGGAATACTTTGCAAAGCGTCTTGCAATTGCTTACGTTGCCGAACGCCCATACCACCTTGCATTACGAAAACATTTTTGGCAAAGTCCTTAATATTCTCGGCCAATAGCAACACATGCTCTCTCCTCTCAGTTAACACAATCGGCGAGCGCCCTTCAGCTAAAGCTTGTTTGATGTCATCAAGAATTAACTGATTGCGCTGCTCATCAACAACCAATGCTTGATAAATTTCATGAATCGACGTTTGACTTGCTGTGTTAGTACTTTGAGGCATTATGAATGCTGTTTGCCGTTGTGTCACATAATGATCAAAAGGTCTGGCTAAGGCCTGCCGTTTGGCGCTAACATGATAACGAATAGGTCCGCACTGCATAAATACAATAGGATGGTGCCCATCCTTTCGAGTTAGAGTTGCCGACAATCCCAAGACATATTTTGCTTTACAAGCCTTGGCAACAGATTCAAAACTGACGGCGGATAAATGATGGCATTCATCAAAAATGACTTGTCCATAATTAGCGACCAAATCGTCAACTGTATGATTTTTGGTTAAGCTTTGCATAATGGCGACATCAATAATACCAGTCGGCTTATTTTTGCCACCTCCAATTTTGCCCACCTGTTGTTTTTGCACATTCAAAAACATCTCAATACGTTCCAACCATTGATCTAAAAGCTGGCGACGATGGACAATAACCAACGTATTGACCTGACGCTTTGCCAGAACATGCAGTGCAACGACTGTTTTGCCGAAAGCAGTGGTGGCAGAAAGTGTGCCTATATCGTGTTCGAGTAGTTTATTTGCAGCTTGAGTTTGTTCGTCAGTCAATTGACCGAGAAACTGCAAGTCTGGAATTTTGTTACCTGAAAACCGTTCATCCTGAATAACAGGTTCTATTTTTAACTCACCAAGAAGATTCATCAATTCATCCTGACACCCTCTCGGTAAGACAATATGCTGCGGGTAATACTCGGCACAAGAAATGATTCTAGGCTTACCGAAGGTCGATAAGCGCATAGCTTGATTTTTATAAAACTCCGGATTCTGAAATGCTGCCAGACGAATAATTTTGCTTTGTAGTACTGTGGGCAAATCACTTTTATCGATAAACAGCTGATTACCCAAAATAATAGACACATTTTTAGGCAGGAGATTATTGATGCTAACTTCTTTGATTTTCCGTGATGGCGACATTTTCCAAGGCTCGCCGTCTTCTTCAATAGATAATTTTACTCCCAAGATACGGTTTTGCTGTTCTGCCTTCTCAATCAAATGTTTCAAGTCAGTTGGAGCTATCCGCTTAACGGTGGATAGATAAGCCCATTGATCGAGATAGGGAACAAAGCTGTCATCGACAAACACACTGTTACCCTGTTCGCGGGGCTTTTTTTGCAGAGGTAAGGCAATGAGATTTCCAAAGCCGCCTCTTGGCAAAGTATCCTGATTGGGAAACAGTCGATCATAAGATTAAAAACCTAATTCCGGATGTTTATCCATAGCTTGAGTTAATAGGTAAGAGCCTAGTTTCCTCGCGTCTACAGCAAAAACTGCATCACTAAAAAATAACCAAACATGTGCACCTTTACCAGACCTTGATTTCTCGATACTATACGGAATGTTATTTTCTTTGCAGGCTGCGACAAACGCGCTGACATCCAGTTGCCAAGACGATTTGTCAAAATCAGCGGCAAGAAACCAGCAGCACTCATCCTGCATTAAAGGATAAACACCGATTACAAAATCAGCCTGTTGATTACGTGTGTTGTCACTACCCAGCAAATGGTTTGCAATTACTTGGTCGCTGATTGGCAGAAATGAACGAAAATGACAATCGCCACATTTGACGCGCGGCTTTTCACAGACATTGGGCTTCCATTCATTTGAACAAGCTGGAGAATATCCAGATTTTTTTGTTTTACTATTTTCCCATCGTTTTGGATACACATCATTGCGCCCTTTAAACAAATCACGAAACAGCTTCACCTTATCTTTACTTGGTGATTGCTGAGTAACAGTTGCCCCAACTATGGATTGAGACCGGCTTTGTTGGTGCTGATATTTTATTTTACTTAACTCTTGAAGCAGCGCATCACGCTCAACATCTATATCTTGAATTTTTTGCTCTAATGCTGTGATTTGTTGCTCAAAATTGCTCATAAAATTAAATTATCGCCACAAACTATCGTTTTCAGTAAAAGAGTAAAATACTTTATATTGTGCTAAATCTCCATTTTTTCATGTACAAGCAAGCTTCCCAAGATAAATGCGCTATCGAGGTTAATCATGACTGCTTATCAACCGTTACAAAAATACCTTATTACTTCGGCTATCCGGTGTTTTCTTAGTGTGCTGTTATTAACGCTGGCAATTGCTTTGCCTGTTGTCGCCAATGAAGCGCCGGACGTGATGCTGGCAAATGTTTATCGTCAGCATGAAGATGTTACGCAGTTTTGGGTGAGTGAAAAACTGGATGGGGTTCGGGCGCGATGGGATGGCAAGCAGTTTATCTCTCGGGGCGGTACTGTTTTTATGGCACCCGCATGGTTTGTGCAAGGTTTTCCGGATAAGCCGTTGGATGGTGAATTATGGATGGGACGGGGGCATTATCAAGATGTTGTTTCGGCCGTTCGTAAGCAAGTTCCGGATGACGACTGGAAAGCGGTAAAATTTATGGTGTTTGATTTGCCGACACATGGCGGGACGTTTACAGAGCGTGTTAAAGCCATGCAGCAGTTAGCAACAACGTCCTATTTACAAGTCATTGAGCAGTTTCGTGTCGATTCTAATAAAACATTGATGGACAAACTGGATGACTTGGTCAGGCAAGGCGGCGAGGGTTTGGTGCTGCATCGGCAAAACGCGCTTTATCATAGCGGCCGCAGTGATGATTTGCTTAAATTAAAACCTTTTGAAGATGCAGAAGCCACCGTTATCGGTTATAAACCCGGTAAAGGTAAAAATACCGGTTTGATGGGTGCTATCAAAGTGCGTATGGATAATGGCAAGACCTTTTATATAGGTAGTGGTTTTACCCAGCAACAACGGAAAAATCCGCCAGCGCTTGGGGGCTTGGTAACTTATCGGTATCAAGGCATTACTCAATCCGGAATACCGCGCTTTGCGGTATTTATAAGGCAGCGGAACGAATAGTCGACATTAAAATAGTCTGTTGAATTTTTGCATCCCTTCCAGAATTACGTATTTTGTCGCACGTTGAAGTACATTATCAATCAGAAAAGTGTATCCGCACGAAGATAAAGCATCATATCCTTCCTGTCCTTATGGTGAATAAAAAATCATTAATCGCCTGTAACCAATAAGAAGTTGCATTTTATACAGAAACTTAACTTGGCATAAGGCTAACTCTGTTATAATTTGCAACTTTATCAAAGCAGTCAAATACCTTGGTGGCATTCATTGCCGCAAGCGCTAAAGCAATAACGCCTTAACAACCTCATTATCAGTTGAAACACAGTGGATTTAAAACATATCAGAAATTTCTCCATTATCGCGCATATTGATCATGGTAAATCAACACTCGCGGATCGTTTTATTCAAATCTGTGGCGGCTTAAGTGCCAGGGAAATGTCAGCACAAGTACTCGATACCATGGACATTGAGAAAGAACGCGGCATCACTATTAAAGCGCAAAGTGTTACGCTGGAATTTAAAGCCAAAGATGGCGAAACTTATCAACTTAATTTTATTGATACGCCGGGGCACGTTGATTTTTCTTATGAAGTATCCAGATCGTTAGCGGCTTGTGAAGGTGCGTTACTGGTTGTTGATGCAGCGCAAGGCGTTGAGGCGCAAAGTGTGGCGAACTGCTATACGGCCATTGAACAGGGTCTGGAAGTGGTACCGGTACTGAATAAAATTGATTTGCCTTCTGCCGAACCTGAACGCGTACTGGCTGAAATTGAAGAAGTGATCGGCATTGCAGCGGATGAGGCTTTGATGATTAGTGCCAAAACCGGTCTGAATGTGCAAGATGTTTTGGAACAACTGGTTATTAAAGTACCGCCACCGCAAGGCAATATAGACGGCCCGTTGCAAGCGTTGATTATTGATTCCTGGTTCGACAGTTATCTGGGCGTGGTGTCTTTAGTCAGAATTATGCATGGCAGTATTCGCAAAAAGCAAAAAATTACCATCATGTCTACCGGCAAGTCTTTTATTGCTGATAAGGTCGGTGTTTTTACGCCCAAGCGTCTTGAAAAAGACATTTTAAATACCGGCGAAGTCGGTTATGTGGTGGCCGGCATTAAAGACATTTTTGGTGCGCCGGTGGGTGATACCATCACGTGGACAGACAATCCGGCTACCGAACAACTGACCGGTTTTCAACGGGTTCAACCGCGCGTTTTTGCGGGTTTGTATCCCGTCAGTTCCGATGATTACGAAGATTTACGTGAAGCGCTTAACAAGTTAAACCTTAATGATGCCGCGTTGCAATTTGAGCCGGAAACTTCTCAGGCTTTAGGCTTTGGTTTTCGTTGCGGCTTTTTAGGCATGTTGCACATGGAAATTGTGCAAGAGCGTCTGGAAAGAGAATATGACGTTGATTTGATTACCACAGCACCCACGGTTATTTATGAAGTGATTACCCAGACCGACCAGATTTTAATGGTGGATAATCCGGCCAAACTGCCGGAGGGCGGCACTGTCAAGGAAATCAGGGAGCCTATTATTCGGGCTAATATTTTGGTGCCGCAGGCTTATTTGGGCGGTGTGATTACCCTGTGTATTGAAAAGCGCGGCGTACAAAAAGACATGCAATACGTTGGTAGACAAGTTTCTCTGCATTATGAACTACCCTTAAGTGAAGTGGTTCTGGATTTTTTTGACCGCTTAAAGTCTGTCAGTCGCGGTTTTGCTTCGTTTGATTATGAATTTTTACGTTTTCAGCAAGCCGATTTGGTTAAGCTGGATGTATTAATCAATGCCGAAAAAGTGGATGCTTTATCAATCATTGTGCATCGTGATTTAAGTAATAATCGTGGCCGCGATTTGGTTGAAAAGATGAAAGAGCTAATTCCACGACAAATGTACGAAGTGGCGATACAAGCGGCTATTGGTTCCAAAGTTATCGCCCGATCTACCGTTAAAGCCATGAGAAAAAATGTTATCGCCAAGTGTTATGGCGGTGATATTAGTCGTAAGAAAAAGTTATTGGAAAAACAAAAAGCCGGTAAAAAACGCATGAAACAGGTCGGTAATATTGAGATTCCTCAAGAGGCATTCCTGGCCGTTTTACAGCTCAACAAAGAATAATACAGGCGCTTCAATCTCATATAAATCAGGGCAACCACACAGGGTTGCCCCTACACTTTAAAATATAAAAATTATGGACTTTGATTTCTCTTTTTTTCTGTTGCTGGCCACTGTCATTACGGGTGTTATTTGGGGAACTTATTTATTATTCCTTAAATCAAAAGGCCTCATTTTTGATGAAAAAGATGAGCCCGTACTGGTCGAGTATGCGCGCTCTTTTTTTCCGATTGTGTTGATTGTGCTGTTGCTTCGGTCATTTATTGCCGAGCCTTTTCGCATTCCTTCCGGATCAATGATGCCTACTTTATTAGTGGGTGATTTTATTCTGGTCAACAAGTTTACTTACGGCATACGTCTGCCGGTTATCAATAAAAAGATAATTGAACTGAATGAACCCAAGCGCGGCGATATTGTGGTTTTTCGTTATCCTAAAGACCCGACTGTCGATTATATTAAACGCATTATTGGCCTGCCTGGCGACAAAATTGTTTATAGCAATAAAAAGCTGACCGTCAATGATGTGCCTGTTAAACAGATCTCCATGGGACGTTATCAGGGTTTGGGTCAGGGCGAGGATATGACCGGCGCTGAAGAATTATTGGAAGATTTAACCGGTGTTGAGCACAGTATTTTAATCAGAAATGGTACGCCTACAGTAGAATTTGTTTACGTAGTACCGGAAGGTAATTATTTTGCCATGGGCGATAATCGTGACAACAGCAATGACAGTCGCTACTGGGGTCCGGTTCCGGAAGCCAACCTGGTCGGTAAGGCTTTTTTTATCTGGATGAGTTGGGATTGGCAGGATAAAGGCATTGGCTTTAGTCGTATTGGTACAGTATTAAAATAATTTAACAGCTAACTGGGCACAAGGCTATAGATTCTGATTTACATCATCTCGGCTACATATTTTAGCCTGCACAAAAATGCCGACGTTAGACCTGGCAGGGCTTGTAAACTTGCCAGGTCTATTCTGCATTATTTTTGTAACCCACATCTCTACCAGTAAACCTTTATGCGTAACCATAAATAGTTTGGGAGAATTAAATGAATACATCGCCTACAAGCCAACACGGTTTAACTTTTATATCGCTTGTTTTTGTTCTCGGTCTCATTGCGTCTTTTGTTTTATTGGGTCTTAAAATAGGCCCGATTTACCTTGACCACAGTAAAGTAGTCAGTGCGTTGGCTGATATTAAAAAAACCACAGACCTTGAAGCACAAAGTGAAGGTGAAATCAGAAGCAGCCTTGGCAAACGCTTCGATATTAATTATGTTAATGATGTCACTCAGGATGACATTACTATCACGCGCCATGAGAATTATCTAAAAGTGGCTATTGAGTATGAGGTTGTCCGGAAAATTGCTGGCAACCTGAGTGTTTTAGTAGAATTTAATGACAATATTGAGGTCGGTAATAAGTGATAAAAAAGCCTGAAGTTTTGTGTAGAAAACTGGGATTAACGTTCAATAATCAACAGCTTTTTACCATGGCTTTAACTCATCGCAGCGCAAGCTCAACCAATAATGAACGACTAGAGTTTTTAGGCGATTCAATATTGGGCTTTGTGATTGCCCAAAAATTGTATGACCTTTTTCCTGAGGCCAGTGAAGGCGTTTTAAGCCGCCTAAGAGCGAGTCTGGTCAATCAAACTTCTTTAGCTGAGTTAGCCAGAAAGCATCAACTGGGCGATTATTTATTACTAGGATCAGGTGAGTTAAAAAGCGGTGGTTTTCGCCGTGATTCCATTTTGTCCGATGCGCTGGAAGCCATTATGGGCGCCTTGTTTAAAGATCAAGGCATAACCGCTTGTCAACAATGGATCGAACTCTTATTTACGGAAAAACTGAGCCAATTGTCGATGGATAACTGGCAAAAAGACCCTAAAACCCAACTTCAGGAATTGATGCAGTCCAAAAAATTGTTATTGCCTGAATACACCTTAATAACCATGTCAGGACTTGCGCACGAACAAATGTTTAAAGTTAAATGCACCATTACCTTAATTGAAGAAACCTGTATCGGTACCGGTATCTCCAGAAAAAGAGCCGAACAATCGGCAGCAGAGCTTATGCTCGAATTATTGAATAAGGACAGGAAATGAATTGCGGTTTCGTAGCGCTAATAGGGCGCCCCAATGTTGGTAAATCTACGCTGATGAATCATTTGCTGAAGCAGAAAATCAGCATTACTTCACGCAAACCACAAACGACCCGGCACCGAATTCTGGGTATTAACACCACTGAAGCAGGTCAGGCCATTTATATGGACACTCCGGGCATGCACAACAATGAAAAAAGAGCGTTAAACCGCTATTTAAACCGAACGGCTGAAACCACCCTGCTGGGTGTTGATGTGATTGTCTGGTTGATTGATGGTTTATCGTGGCATGAATATGATGAAGTCATCTTTAAAAAACTGGAGCAAGCGGGATTGCCGGTCATACTTGCCGTTAATAAAGTCGATAAAGTAAAAGACAAAGACGCTATCTTGACGTTTTTTGCCGAAGCCCAACACCGCTTTCCCTTTCAACATTTGATCCCTATATCCGCTTTAAAAAGAACTAATCTGGATCAACTTGAAAGTTTAATCATGAAGCTGTTACCGGAAAATGATTTAATCTATCCTGAAGATCAGATTACCGACCGGCCCGAACGCTTTTTAGCGGCTGAAATTATCAGGGAAAAACTGACCCGTCGCTTGGGCGATGAATTACCTTATGCCTTAACCGTTGAAATGGAACGCTACGAAGAGCTTCCGCATATCACTAAAATATACGCCATTATTTGGGTAGAGCGTCTGACCCAAAAAAACATCGTGATTGGCAAAGACGGCGAGATGTTGAAAAAAGTCGGTACGGATGCGCGGTTTGATATAGAAAAACTGATCGGCCAAAAAGTCTATTTACAACTGTGGGTTAAAGTTAAAAAGAACTGGTCGGATAATGAACGCGCCATGCAAAGTTTGGGGTTTAATGACTGATAGAGCAGTTCTATTACAACCTGCCTTTATTCTGCAACAACGAAAATTTAGAGAAACCAGTCTTATTATTGACGTATTGACCCGCGATTTTGGCAGGGTTTCTCTGTTGGCTAGAGGGGTAAGAAAGGCCAAGTCTAAAACGGCCGGGCTTCTACAACCTTTTACCCCGCTGACACTCTCCTACTTTGGCAAGACTGAGTTAAAAATACTGACTGATGTTGAAATAACACAACCCTTTAATCCATTACAGGGGCTTGCCGTTTATTGCGGCTTTTATGTTAATGAACTCATCGGCTGTTTTTTGCATCAGTACGACCCTCACCCGGAAGTGTTTGACTATTATGGACACTGCTTATCCTGCCTTTCAGATCCATCAAAAATAGAAGCGACACTACGTATTTTTGAACTTGATTTAATGGTAGCCGTAGGTTATGGACTGCAACTGGACTATGACGTCCAAAACAACAAAGCCGTTGATTCGTTAACCCGCTATCACTTCAATGCCGAACAAGGGCCGATAGCCGCTGCTGACGGCTTATTTTCGGGCAAGACCTTGCTTGCATTAAAATCCAGAAAACTCAGCGACACTAAAGCACTCTACGAAGCGAAAATACTGATGCGAAAAGTCATCTCTGTTTATTTGCACGGTAAGCCACTAAAAAGTCGGGCCGTCATCAACCAAATTATCCAACATCTATAAAAATGAACAAAACACACATCTTATTGGGCGTAAATATTGACCACGTTGCTACGCTTAGGCAAGCCCGAGGTACGCTTTATCCAGAACCTGTCCAAGCGGCACTGGTTGCAGAACAGGCCGGCGCAGACGGCATTACGGCGCACTTGCGGGAAGACCGCCGGCATATTCAGGATCGGGATATTTTCTTGTTACAAGAACTGCTACACACCCGCCTGAATATGGAAATGGCAGTCACCGATGAAATGGTCGGGCTTGCGGTTAAAATACAGCCTTATGCGTGTTGCCTGGTGCCGGAAAAACGCGAAGAATTGACGACTGAAGGTGGTCTGGATGTTTCAGGCAACCTGAATAAACTGCAATGGGCTTGTGATACCTTAAGAACCGCCGGCATTGAAGTATCCCTTTTTATTGACCCCGAAGAAGCGCAAATCGATGCAGCGGTAAAAGCAGGAGCACCGGTTATCGAATTGCACACAGGTTGTTATGCGGATGCAAAAAATCCGGTGCAACAAGCCAAAGAATTGGCACGCATCAGACAGGCCGCGCATTATGCCCACAGTGCCGGATTGCAAGTTAACGCGGGGCATGGGTTAAATTTTTATAATGTTGAAGCAATATGCGTAATACCGGAAATAGTCGAACTTAATATCGGCCATTCGATTATCGCTCAAGCCTTGTTTTCGGGATTAGCTCAGACAGTTAAAGACTTGAAACACCTAATGAGACAGGCGCGGCTACAGGCTTTTTGAGCAGCATTATGCGTTGTGTTGCGGTGGTTTTCCGAGAAAAAAAGTACTTCGGTATAGAGACCTTCGTTGATTAAGCGATATTATTTTCTGTAGGGCGTGCCGTGAAAATTAAGACGCGCACGGCACGCCCGTACTTAATTCAGGACTCTATAACTCGCAAAAAATACCCTTCACAAGTTGCCACAGATTCACAATTTAGGCTATCAACTTAAGCCAAAGCTTTTAACAGCCATTAATAATCTTTTATTACCAAGAAAACTGCGTTTCCGTTGTTATCTTCATGGTGAAAATATGTTAAGGTTTTTTAATGGGTTGACGTTGTAAGTCCGTGTTTTTGCATACGGTAAAGCAACGTATCCCGGGTAAGACCCAATAATTTTGCGGTTTTACTGCGATTGCCTTTAGTACGACTGAGCGCTTGATGAATCAAGTCCGCTTCTAAAGATTCCAGATGAACACCTCTTTCAGGCAAGGTGAATGCCGCCGCTTTAGGCATACTGCTGTAGGTGACAAATTCACGCGGGAGATTTTCCGGCTCTATGGTTTGACCTGCCAATAACACACTGAGTCTTTCACACAAGTTACGTAATTCACGAATATTACCTGGCCACGCGTAATCTTTAAGAACTTTCAAGGCTTGTTTACTGATGATGGGCGCTTCTATTGAATGGGTTTCTGCCATCATAACCAAAAAGTGCATAATAAGATGTTCTATATCTTCAGTTCGCTCGACTAATGGCGGAAGCTCTAAAGGCACTACATCCAGCCGGTAATATAAATCCCGTCTAAATTGACCCGTTGCAACCTGCTTGTTCAAATCCGAGTTCGTCGCTGCAATAATGCGGACATCAACGTTATAAGGTTTAATATCGCCGACTGCAAGACATTCTCCAGACTCCAGAAAGCGCAATAATTTTGCCTGAATTGACACGGGTAAAGAATTTATTTCATCAAGAAACAACGTACCCCCATCAGCCGCCTGAAAAAGCCCGGTAGTATTACCGGTTGCACCTGTAAAAGAGCCCTTTTTATGACCAAACAATTCCGATTCGATAAGACTTTCGGGTAAGGCTGCGCAGTTTAGGGAAATAAAGACTTTGTCAGCGCGAGCGCTTTCTTTTTGAATGGCATTAGCAAACACTTCCTTGCCGGTACCGGTTTCTCCCTTAAGCAATACCGTGACATCAGTCGCCGCAACCATTCTGGCGCTGCGAATCAAGGAATCCAATGCGGGGGATTTGCCAATGATCGATTTAAAATGCCCCATAATAGCCTCGGTTAATGGTTTGCTGTGTGTGTGGTGGCGGTAAACACCATTGGATTAAGCCATGGCACAACCGCTAACAGTGCCAGAACTATCATAAACAGGC
Source organism: Methylococcaceae bacterium (assembly GCA_037129595.1). GTDB lineage: Bacteria > Pseudomonadota > Gammaproteobacteria > Methylococcales > Methylomonadaceae > Methylobacter_C. Next base: position 19,199 of record JBAXUR010000049.1, read on the forward strand.
CAATAGCCTGTTTGAAACGCTGCATTCTGGATAGCCTGGTCAAAAGGTTTGTCATTATACCGACTCCCATGACGGCTGGCAAAGTACCCAAACCAAAAGCCAGCATGGTCAATGCACTTTTACTGGCATCACCCGTGGTAGCGGCCAAGGCTAAAGCGGCATAAACCAGCCCGCAAGGCAACCAACCCCACACCATTCCAAAAAGATAAGCTTGGGTGTGGTTTTTTACGGGGATAAGTTTTCGTCCATAAGGTTCCAATTTTTTCCAAATAGGCCTTCCGGCTTTTTCAATATACGCAAAACGGGGAAACCAGCCGGCTATATAAAGCCCTGCACTCGCCATAATCGCAGCTGAAAGTAATTGTAGCACTCGATGTCCGTGAGTTTCACCCAATGGCAGGGTTAATAAAGCCTCAATAAATCCTACTAAGGCACCTGCAATAGTGTAGCTGGTAATCCGGCCAAAGTTATAATTAAATACAAACGGTAATAATCGTTTTTTATTATTTCGTATGTCCGGACTTAGACTTAACGTTAAGGTGCCAATTATCGAGCCGCACATGCCTATACAGTGCATACTGCTGAATAAGCCCATGATAAAAGCGACCAGGTAAGAGGACGTAAAAGCGGGATCAAAGGACATAAATACAGTTGCAAGGTTCAAGGTTCAAGGTTCAAGGTTCAAGGTTCAAGATTAACCAACCTTGAACCCCATGCTTTAAATTTAATTATTTATAAATTGCGCAAGAATCTGACCCTGAATTTTCTCTGCCATCGCCCTGCGATTTTCAGCATCACGAATCGGCCGACCGACGACAATATAATCGGCTCCATTTTGAAAAGCCGTTTCGACACTCACCACGCGCTTTTGATCGTCATCTTCGCGATTATCTACCGGTCTGATACCCGGTGTAATAACCAATAACTTGTTATCCAATTGTTCTCTGAGCATGGCGACTTCAAGTCCTGATGAAACAATGCCGTCACAGCCTATTTGTAAGGCGCGTTTAGCACGCGACAATACCAGCTCACGGACGTCACATTTAAACCCCAAATCATCAAGATCGCCACGATCCAAACTGGTTAAGGCCGTCACTGCCAGGACTTTAAGCTCACCTTTTTCTTTAGCGGCGGCCTCCATAATGGCATCGTTGCCGTGAATGGTAGCCAGATCAACGCCTTTGCTGCTTAATGCCTTGATAGCTCGACCCACGGTGGCAGGAACATCAAAAAACTTCAGATCAACAAACACTTTTTTATTTTGCTGCTTTAACCATTCAATAAAACCAAAATAATCACCCGACATAAACAGCTCCATGCCGACTTTATAAAAGATCACGGAATCGCCGAGTTCTTCCACTAAAGCCTGTGCTTCAGGAATACTGGCAACGTCCAGCGCCATAATCAGACGTTCACGAACGGGAATGGGTTTGGTTGATATAAATGTCATAGGTTCAATGAGTTAAGGTTAAAGGTTTGATGCCGGTCGGGGTTTGCAACCACGACCGAAACGCTTAAAGGCTTTGATAGCTTTCAAACGTGAGTAACGGGGTTGCAAACCCCGTCACGCCTCAATTATACAGTGGTTACTATTTTCTTTGTTTTTACAAAGCTGGACGGATTATTGCGTTTTTAATCCGGCTTTATCCCAAGCGATTATTCCACCGTCCATGTTATAAACTTTGGAAAATCCTGCCGTCTTTAACACATCAAAAGCTTGTGCAGAACGTCCACCAGATTTGCATTGTGTAATCACGGGACTGTCTTTGTATTGTTTGAGTTCTGACAAGCGCTCATTTAGCTGACCTAATGGAATGTGAATTGCGCCTGCAATATGATGTTCATTCCATTCACTATCTTCACGAACATCGATAATAACGGCTTTTTGTTCTGTGGACATTGCAGAGGCTTCTTTGGGCGAGATGGATTCGATTAAACCCGTTTCTGCTTGGGCATTACCATAGCCGATTAATAAAATTATAAAACTTAAGCGGAAATACTTTACAAATAAACGCATACAATAGCTCCTGAATAATGAACCGAACCCGCGTGCAAAAGTGATATGATCAGTCATCCTTTCAACCAGGATTTTATGATAAAGACAACACCACACGCTGGCTTATTACGGTATATATTACCGGAACTTGTTTTAACAGTGAATGTTAATATTACCCATAGCGACAATACCCTTCGATTATGAACTCAACCTTGATTCAAATGACCTTGCTAATGGCTTGCGGTGTTGGCTGGAGAATCATTAAACCAGCCGGTCTAACCGCTGAACATGTCCGGCATGTGCTAACAACTTTTGTCTATTATTTGCTCTTGCCAGCCATGGTCTTGGAGGTATTATGGACAGCCGATATCGGCGTGCAATCTTTTCATTACGCGTTGTTGGGTATAAGCTGCATTATCTTTGCCATGCTGTGTAGCTGGGTGGTCGGGACAGTTTTTAAATTTGAACATAAACGTTTAGGTGCCTTGATACTGGCCGCTGCCTTTCCTAATGTGACGTATCTGGGCTTACCCGTTTTAGAACAAACTTTTGGCAGTTGGTCGCGCTCGGTCGTTATCCAAATGGATCTGTTTGCAACCGCCCCCGTCCTGTTTACTTTGGGTATTATAGTCTCCCGCTATTACGGTGAAGATAGTGCAGAAAGTCCAAAGTCACCACTCTCCTTTCTTAATGCACCGCCCTTTTGGGCGGCAGCCATTGCCGTCATTTTAAATCTTAACGGACTAATTGCTCCGGCCTGGTTACTCGGCGTATTGCAAAAATTATCGGCGGCTGTCGTGCCCTTGATGTTGTTTTCCTTGGGGCTGGCGTTAAATTGGAAAGCCATCGTTGCCCGAAACTTGCCTTATGTTATGCCGGTTATTGTAATAAAAATGCTGTTAATGCCGGTCTTCGCCATTGCTCTGGCGAGTTATTTACCCCTCGAAGGAAAATACAAAGCGGCTGCCGTGCTGGATATGGCGATGCCGAGCATGGTTTTGGGAGTGGTTTTTTGTGATAGGTATCGACTGGACAGCGCTTTTTATGCCATGACCGTTACCGTAACAACCGCACTGAGTTTACTGACTTTGCCGTTTTGGCATAGTGTACTAATCAATGAGTTTTTAAAATGAATCCAACCCTGGAAATCTTCTCTCAAGGCGAAGAAATTATCACCGGACAAACCGTGGATACCAACGCCGCCTGGCTGTCACAACAAGCCGTTGCCTGCGGCTTTACGGTAACACGACATACCGCCGTAGGCGATAAACTGGATGACTTGGTCGCTTTACTACAAGACATAGCACAGCGAGCCGATTGTTGTCTATGTACCGGTGGCTTGGGGCCTACCAGTGATGATTTGACCGCTGAAGCCGTTGCGCGTGCTTTTAATCTCCCCCTGGAATTTGACGCCATTGCTTTTGAACAAATTAGTCGTTTTTTTGTAAACAGAAACAGAACCATGCCCGCCTCAAACCGAAAGCAGGCCATGCTGCCTCAAGGCGCTGAGCGTATCAAAAATGATTGGGGCACTGCACCGGGATTTTCACTATATTACGGACATTGCTGGTTTGCGTTTTTACCGGGTGTACCGATGGAAATGATGAATCTATTTCAAGAAAGTATCTTGCCCACCTTGTCGACCCGGTTTTTATTACAGCCGGGACAATTGGTTTCCATCAAAACTTTCGGCTTGGGTGAGTCAGTCATTCAGGAACGCATCCATTCAATTGAAATACCTGCCGAGGTACAATTAGGTTTTCGTGCCGGAACAGACGATGTGCAAACCAAACTATTGTTTCCCTTTGCTTACCCACAAACGGCAATGACGGCTTTAGTCACCCGACTTGCTAAACCATTGGGGGATTATGTATTTGCTATTGATGGCCTGGGTGAAACAACAGGAGATCTGGTTTTTGAAATTGATAAACTGATGACGGCAAAACAGCACACGTTAGCCATCGTAGAAACGGCTAGCCATGGCCTGCTGGCAGCCAAGTGTATTGGTTTGGAGTGGTTACTTAGTGCAAGCTATCAACAAGCCACGGCCAGATTAGGACAACACACCGATGCAGAAAACTTAATAACAGCCGCCAAAGCCCTTGCAGTCGATCTACAAAAAGCCGGTGGCGCTGATTACGTTCTCGTTCAACTTTATGCAGGCGACAATAAAACCTTTCACAACAAAGATCAGTCCATTGTTGTTTATAACATTTTGCTAGTGGGTGACAGCTTTTACCCAGCGACTCATTCAATAGCCGGCCCGATCAAACGCAAGCAGAATCAGGCCGCATTATTGGCGTTGGATTTATTACGGCGTCATTTGCAAGACAAATCCATCAGTTATTAAAACGCTACGAGGCGGTTGCTTTTACGTAACCACTTCCGTGCTCTGTCGGGGTAATCCCTTGCGGCGGCCCTTATAACATCTCGGCATCAAAGGGCAGGCGTAAAGCCTGCCCCTACGATAAAAAAATGCCCGACGACTGCGGAGGGAAACGTCTAATTTATTTACATTTTGGCCAATACGGCTGCCACTGTCTCGCCCATTGCTGCGGGTGTAGGGCAAATGATAACGCCCA
>JBAXUR010000005.1:0-87742 GCA_037129595.1 Methylococcaceae bacterium
CTAGAAGCCCTGCCTGCTTTATTACCATTTTTAGTCGGTTTGTGATTAGTGCCAACCTATACTCTGGATTCATCATAGCAACCCCCAATCACACGCCAGCGATTTTAGGGCTTCGACAAAATCAAGCGCATGGCGAAGCATTGTAAAGCTGATAATATCGCCGCCTTTTACCCCGCATGAAAAACAAACGAAAGAACCAGTGTCGGTATTAACCATGAATGAACCGGGTGTATTGTCCGCATGGAACGGACACAAGCCGCCGTCATTCCAGCCCTGCCGTTTTAGCGGTGCGCCGGGTAGTTCATGGCGATAAAAATCTAACGGTGATATGGAGTTTTTGATAGAATCCGACGTGGGTTTCCTGCCCTGTTTTGTTTTCCCACCACCTCGGTTGTGCCGCCGGGTGGTGGTTACGCTACTCATCACACCGCCTCAGACGTTGAATTAACCGTTTGACACTTTCCAAGCCATTCAACTACATCAGCTTTGCGATACCTAACCGCCCGGCCGATTTTCACAAATGGAATCCCACCGCCATTCCATCGGTCCCGTTCCATAGTAAATTTAGAACATTCCCGGATAGCGGCGACGGTCATTTGATTGAACAATGCTTCATCAGGCGCGTTATAAAATTCATTCAATGCATCAGAGCGGTTTTGAATTTGAGCTGACATAAAATTAATCCTCAATAGTTAAAATTGAATCGTCATAAATTGTTTTTTATAACTTGGACTTAAGTTTAATACTTGTTTTTAAATTAAAAATACTGTCAATACTGTTATTTTAATCTTGTTAGTTGCTAACAACATTTAACGCCGCGCGTTTCCTACAGGCATAAAAAAACCCGCAATTAACGGGTTCTAAAAACTGACATGATTTATTGGCTATTTAGGGTTTCTGCCTGCCGTGCTTTTTGGGAATACGGGATTTTTACGCCACCAATTATCATAGCCATTTGTAAATAATTTTGGTTTGGCTTCTTGAAGTTTAGCTTGAACTGATTGTGGACGCATAGCCAGCAACGTAGGCATTTCTTCAACCAGCTTAATCGCAGCTTCATCACGCTCTTTATAACGGCCTTCCCGTGGTTTAAATGGCTGATTTTTACTGTCTTGATTAACGATGGTTACGGATTCTCCAAAATTCACAATAATCAAACGGTCTAAATAAAAAGTTTTGAAACAATTAAATTCCAGCCGTTTGAAATTTGTATTAATGCCAAAAAATGGATGATAAACGTGGATTTCGCCAAGCTCCAAACTGTCTGTTAAAAACCGTTCCGCACTTTCGGTATCGCCAGTGAATTCGGCAACTTTCACCACGGCTTTATTAAAAGCAATAAAATTGTGAACAATTCCCGGTGACAAATCCGCTTTTAAAAACTTGTACTTTTGCAGAGCATCGGCTATTGAATACGCATCCTCAAAAAAAGTTCCAAAAAAGAGCGCTAAATGTTGATGTTCTCGCAGTTCGTCTTGTACAAAGTCCGCAGGTATTAATGTTTCAAAAGCAGGAATGTTGCCATAAAACAGCGCCAAGGCAAATTCCTCAACCGTCCAATCATCGCCCAGCAACCGCAAGGCAGGAATAAGCCCGACCACATCAGACTGTGAGGGTTTCGCAGCCAAGATTTGTTGTTTCTGTCTATTGGCATTGCGATCCGGTTCGTCATCCGGTTCATTCAATGGCTCGATTCCCATCGGCATCACACGCCGCCCTGAGCAGTAACCTTTTTAAACTCGACTACATCAGACGGCTTTAACCCTGCTGATTTCAAAATAAAATCAGTGATGGTTTGCATCGGCTTGCGTAGGCGTTCCACGTTCATCTGAATATAGCCACTGGTTACGTCATCAGATGATTTATGATTCACCAGAGCCTTAACCGCAAACGATGAAATATCTAACCCTTCGGCTATGGTTACAAAGGTTCTTCGCAGGTCGTGCATCGTAAACGGCATGTCGGTTTTTTCAATGATTTTGGCTAACTGCCTTTTGGGTTCCACCAGATACCCACGTACACCCTCACCAGCAAATACAAAAGCGCACGTACTGTTTGCTTTGCGTGCCGTCAACATATCCGTTAAATAGTCAGACAAAGGTAACTGCATCGGCCTCCCGTTTTTTGGGTCTCGCAAAATATAACTGTTATCAATCAGGTCAATATCAGACCATTGGAGTTTTGCCGATTCGTCTTTGCGGGTTCCGGTCAGCAAGACAAAGATTAAATAATCCCTAATCGTCGGGTTATCAATAGTCAATACGGCATCAAACCACACGGCTAATTGGTGGGCTTTAAGGTGTCCGGTGCGACGCTCTACCTTGTACCAGCTCCGGGTCTGACTGATACGCTTCACTGGATTCTCTGGCAGTATGGACAAACCTTTGCCGGTCTCATACTTGGCACTCGCATAATTCAAGACACTGCGTAAAGTACGCGAACCCAAGTTGGCATAAGCCTCGCCTCGCTCTGTGCCTATCTTTTTATGACGGCGCTCCACGGCATCGCGGGTAATGTCAGTTATGGGCAGTTTTTGCCAGTCTGGGTAAATGTTTTTCATTACGCCGGTATAACCTAATACTGTCTTAGGTTTGAGCTGTCTGGCATCAAGAAACACAGCGAACACCTCACCCAAAGTAACCGCCTTAATATTCTGCTCTCGTTTTTCCTTAACGGTATCAATCCCCGCAGCAAGTTTACCGATTGCTTTTTTAGCGGCTTCGCGTGCCTGTTCTGCGGTCATGCTGGGAAACTTGCCTATTACGACGCGCTTTGTTTTGTTGCCTATACGTTGCTGTACGCACCATGTTTTTGCTGTTGAGCCCACATATATTCCAAAGCCTGCAAGCTCATCATCCCAATAAAATACCTGTCCCTTTTCAGTAAGCTCTAATTTAATAATCACTGACTTGGTTAATTTCACTTTTATGCCTCGTTTTTACTGGGTTTTTTGCTCAAAATTAATAAGCATATAATAAGCAGATTGATTAAAAGTCATTCAAAGACCGTCTAACTAATTATAACACTTAATCCAGCAATGGCAAGGCTTGTGAGTGCTTATTAAAAGTCGTTAGTAGGGGGTAAAAGGGCAGGAAATGGCAGGCGTGCTAATTTGTAATCAACCGGTCAGGAGTTCGAATCCCCTCACTAGCTCCAAAGAATTTAAAGCCTTAGATGTTCTTCATCTAAGGCTTTTTTATTGCCTAAAATTTAGTAAGCATCAATTTAGTGGTGCGCATCGCGCTGTCATTAAAAAATGGAACACTGATGACACGGATTTAACGGATAGACACGGATAAGAAAGTTTTTTAATCTCATGAAAACAGTAGTATTGTGAAACTTGGCGGGTGTTGTTTATTGCGAGTTGCCTTATTAGTCGTTTATATAACGCGGAACAAATTTAAATAGACCATCTTCGCGACGAATTAAACCTTTCAAGCCTAATGCCAAAAATCGGGACTCTTTATGCAGACCTTTTTTATAAGTATCTTCTATTTTTTCAGCGAATTTCGTGTCCGTATTTTCTGCATTTGGTTCTGTAAAAATTGGACGTGTAACTAGAATAGCATCTAATTTTTTCAATTTTTTGACGAAATAAAGGGTAAGTTTGAATTCTTCGGTTTTGGCTTTAACTTTACCAAAAGCCGTGTCAAAAGAATCTCTCTGAAGGGTCACCGGGATTTTTGATTGGACGCTATTCAGGTCGGCCTGTTTGACGGTCAATGAAAACAGCTTTTCATCGAAATAAACCACCTCGGGACTTATCGACAAACGAAAAAACTGATCGCGGTCATTTTCAATGATTAAGTCGGTTTGTTTAAGTGAGTCGGCCAAACTGACAAGTTCTGTTTGAAAAATTGAATGATTGTTCACTTCAATCCAGCCAAAGGGATGCCGGGTAATGGCTTGGTCAACGGTTGCAAAGTCAAGCCCGCGTAAGTGTGAGGCCAAGCCCAATAAAAGGGCTAATTGCCGGTCAGTAAAATTTATCGCCAACGGTTTTTCTTTACCCAACCCACCGGCAAACAACGGCCTGTTGTGATCTACCGGCAAGGTTAATCCATACTTAGCCTTAGCCGGTTGAAATAAATAATGGGGGTTAAAGCTGTCTGGCAAAGCTGTTAACGCGGTTTCAAGCGCCGAGCTATCGCTGTTAAAATCATCAAGTAACGCTTTTATGTACGCTATTTTTCCAGCAGCCGTTTCGCCTTTAACCATTTCTGCTATCGAAAACCAGGTCAAGCGTTCATCAGTTTTTATTTTTTGCAGCAAGAAAAGAGTGCCGTTCAGGGTTAAGTCAATCTGAAAAATATCCAGATAATATTCCGTTAACGCATGGTTTGGGGCGGTGCCTTGAACTTGCTGATAAGGTTTTAAACAACGCCAGGGTTTGAAGGTGTAATGCGTTTCAAAAAGTAAGCCCGCTTCTTCGTGTAACTCCCGTTTTAGGGTTTCCGGTAAGGCGTTTTTTACTAACGCGGAATCGGGTGCTTGCAATTCTTTAATTAAGGCGGCTTTGTCAGCGTGGGGAATGTCCTGTTGATTGGCTCTGCCGCCGAGCAATCCATAGTCGCCTGCTGATTTATCAAAGCGTTTTTGCGTGTCTTCGCGTTGATAAAATAAAATCTTGCCGTCCAGTTTGATAATGCTCCAGGCAACGTAACAGTAGCGGATGGGTTGTGCCTGTTGACTTGTATGGTTCTGGTATCGGGCGGTTTCTATAAAGCTCAACACATCGCGTTGTTGATTTTTCTTGTCATTGGAAACGCCTTGGGTATTCCAAAAGTTAGGCGCAAACAAACGTGACTCGCTATCGCTCAGCGCCATCAAAACCGATAGAGCCATCAATTGCGCCGGAAAAGACACAAAACGCCAGTCGCCTTTTTGTAAATATTCGGTATTTAAAACTGCCAAGGTATCCAGCAGGGTTTCCAGCAAGGCAACCGTATTTTCAGCAAGCGCACGCTCAATCGAGTGTTGCAGGCACAGCTTGTCAATCAAGACATCGCGTGGAACGCTGTAAAAATCCCCGTCTTCTTCGGCAAAGCGGGGGAGGTGAGGAATGAGTGATTGGATTAACGGTGCGGACATGTGATTTTCAAGCTATTTATTCTAAATTCCATGATGAAATGCCTAGACTTTTCGTGGCTATTTTTGGCCATACAGACCCCAATCGACATCTTCACAAATAAAGCGTTCGGTCATCGATTCACGGTGCGATTCCAGATAACGACGCATTGATTCGGCGATCAAGTCATCCATATTGGCAACCCAGCCCTGTTGCACCAAATAGCGTGCTTGTTGCAAGAGTTGGTCGGGGATTTGGATTTGAACGGTAGTCATTATTTACTCGGCTGTTAAAGTTTTGAACTGATAAATATCGGCAGTTAGCTGTTAAGAAGCAGCTGATTGATACCATTCCAACAAATGAAACCATTGGTTATTGTTTAACCGAAAGGCAGAAAAATCAGCTTTATCTACCGTTAAAATCTGCTGTTGCTGATACTTATTGGCTAACCAGACCACTGCCGCATCGGTAAAGTCAATATCATGATCAGCGTATTTTTCAATGGTCTGTGCTATTTCTGGGTAACTGGTTACAGGAATATCAACAACTTGAATCCCGCCACAGACCACCCAGTTTAATAAAGCTATTTTTGCTTTGGTATCTAAAAAATAACAACATTCGACAATAACAGGGGCAGCCGTTATTAACGCCTGTTCGTTTTTTTGTAAAAATTTTAAAGCTTGCTGGTGCAGTTTATCGCGGCGAATATACAATGCGACTAAAAAGCCGGTATCAACGATCAGCATTATTAGTAAACCGCGCTTTTAGCAAATCTTTAGTATGTTGTGCAATATCACCTTCGTGGGTTTGGTCTGAACCAAAGCCGTCTTTACCCAGTTCATAAGGGGTTAATGGTTTGTTAGCCATTGATAATAAACGTTCAAGTGCTAAACGAATCGTTTCGTTTTTGGAAAGGTGATGCTGTTGACAATAAATAGTTAACTGCTGTTCCAGGTTGTCGGGTAATTGAATGGATAAAGACATGGTAGCTCCTCTTAATTTTTCACCATTATAACAAGTGTGTTGTTCGCATAATCTTTCACTTTATGAAAAACTATCTTTATAGATATGGCGGGCTAATGTCGGTAAAAAATCATCCGAAGTGGCTGATAATTTTCTTACCTTAGACTCAGAGTTCTGATTAACCCAAAAATATTGCAGTAAAAAATTTTTAAAGTCATGTTCTTCGGCATCAATTTGCCCGGTATTATATTTATAAATTTCATTTATTTTTTTTCTAAATTCATTCAGCTTTTTTTCTTTTGTCGTACCATTAATAATGGCAGTAACAATAAAATTTTCTTGTTCATTTTTGGTAACATTCTTCATACTAATTAATATGTTATCAATATGTTCTTCTGCATCCTTAATCTGGATATTTAAAGTTTCAATATTGATATTATCAGTTGGCAATAAAGCAACGCAACGCAACAAAGTTTTTTCATAGGGCTGTATTACTTTGGGTAATTTGAACATGGCTCGCATGTTGATCAAGAATAAAAAAGCAATGATCGACGGATTTAATAAAGTTGGTTTCTCAAGTAAAATGGCATGGGACACCCAGTTACGGGTCATTTTCATAAGCCATGCAAAGGTATAAATATCGTCCATTTTTCCAAAAAAATTTGGTTGATCTTTCCTGAAAAATTGTGGATATTTTTCTTTTAATCTGTTTGGATCAATATTTTCTTCCCATTCATGTACCAGCGTTCTTAAAAATAACCGATATTGTATATTTTGGTCAATCGGTTCTTTGATGGCTAAAAGTTGCGATACAACATCAAGATAGTTTTCTATGTCAGTAGTTGGTATTTCAATAGTAGGCTGATCATTTTCTACTTTTATAAATTCCCTAAACTGAATATTACCATCGTCTTTTTCAATATGGGCTTTTAAAAAACGACAGCCTTCAATAATCCCTCGTCTTAAAATCGCATAATCAGATTCTCGCTCTTTAATCCATTGCCTTAGTTTCCTATATTCGGCATCGCTTTTTTCAAAACCGATTACTTCTGGAATATAAATGTCATCGCATTGTTTTTTAAAACCGCTAAAAGAATTTTTTTCTCCGGTCATAAAACACATTTTTTCGGCAGGAAATCCTAAATGAATCAGATCATTAAAAATATAAAACCCCGCATTGATATGAAACTTTTCTTTTTCTTGCGAATCGTTCGGGATGGGCAAGTCAAAATCGACATTATTATCCAAGCGAATGTCGATAATAACTGCATCAATTCTTTTGGCTATCTCTTGATTTTCCTTAAATTCGGCATAATCATAAAAATGGCGACATAAAAAAACTGAATGCAACGCCGAGTTTTCGTTAGAAAAGTTTGCCAAGTCGCTGGGTTTTTCCAATAATCTAAGCTCATCTTCATCCCAGTTATCAAAACTAATTAAGTCCTGAAACATCAGGTTTAACGTGGCTTTTCCACGGTCTAATCCTCCACCAAAATCTTCAATCCATAAGATATTCATACTTCCCCGTCAAATAAGGATTTGTTTAAAATTAATTCGGCTGTAAAAAGCTGATCTTCACTTTTACAGACAAACTGCGCTTGTTCGCCTAACAACTCTACCAGTCGCTTAATAAATGCCAAGCCTTTATGGGTTCCGGCTAAGTTACTGGTTGCATTGGCTTTGCAATGGTTTTTAACCGAAAACACATAGTTATCTTGTTCTGCCAACTGCCAGCTAATTTGTATGCGGTTTTCGCCATCCCAATATTTTAAAGCGTTCAAAATAAGCTCAGAAGTGATGGCAAATAACAAAGAAAAACGAACTTGATTAACACCAAAAGTTAGCTTGTCGAAGTCTGTTATTGATACTTCAATAGACGAAATATGGTCAAGCGTCCAGTCATAGAATACATCAACGCCCTGACTATCGACATTAAACGGTAAAACTTCTTCGATAAAAGACTTGCGCGTTGCCTTAATTAACGCAGTTTCAGGATTGCCAAGCAATTTTCTTAACTCGGTGGTATCGCTCATAAAAATGATGCGGTTTAAGGATTGTCGTAATGCCGATGCAATCACCCACTTAGGCGAGGCTTCTCCCGTGTGATCTTTGTACCAGGATTGTTTAAATTCTTGCGGATCGCTGATGGATTGCTTAAACGTATCAATTAAGCAATCAGTTAAAGATAGGGTGGAAAATAAGGAAGCAATTTTGTTGATGGCTTGATAGTGTTTGGTATCTTTTTCATAGACCTCGCCACCTAATAACTGAATGGCTTGTCTGAGAGATTCCGGGGCAGTGGCCAAGGCATTGCGCATGGTATGGGTAAAGAAGGACAGCATCTCTTTTTCTTTTTCATGCAGCGCCTTCTGTATAGTTTCTTTTTGTTTTATTTCAGATTCAAGCTCCTGCTTGTATTTCATAACTTCAAAACTAAGATCTTTTAGTTCACTAATTAGCCATTTCGAATCTCTTTTTATTCGATCAAGGGCATTTTCAAAATAAAAATAATCATCTTCGTCTTCAGGGACAAACCTTTTTTTATTGCATTGTTCAACGTTATAGTCAAACTGTCTTACAATTTTTTTTTCAAAAGTTTCAACATCATCTTTGGCTTTGTCAAAATCAAGAATTCCCTTGGCCCTTAAAATCATTTTAATCCATTTGATATATGCGCTTTTTCTTCCTCCACTGACGGCATCTTGATAGTAAGCTAGTGCGTCCTCATGGTTTTCTTTTTGGGAAAAAAAATCACCCAATAAATTACACGCTTGAGCGAACTTTTGGTCTGCGGATATTTTAAGCCATTTAAAAGCAAGATTATCGTTTTTTACTATTCCTTTTCCTTTAAAATAACAAAGCGCCGTAGCATATTGTGATTCAGCATCACCTAGTACCGCAGCTTTTTCAAACCACATAAAAGCTAATTCGTCACTCGCTTTATTGTTATCTTCGGCGAGTTCAAAAGCTGTAGAAATATCAGAATACCTTTCAATATTCGTTCCATCTAGTGGAAACATTTGGTATTTATCATGGATATTTTTCCTAAATTCCCATTCATCATTTGGTAAATAGTATAGACCTAATGCAAATTGCGCTTGGCTATCACCTGCTCCTGCTCGGTGTTGTAATTCCAATAAACTTTTGTTGTTTTCGGTCATGATAGTGTCCTTTATTATTTGTTTTTATGTTCAATTTTGGAGTTTGTAACATAGTGGTTTTACCATCTATGTTTCCGTTGTGTATTTGTAGAGTTATGCGATTGATTACGTTAAAATTCAACGCTCAATAAATTCGATTTTAACCGGCATGTTCAACTGTTTAGCGATGTCATTCAGCACTGTTGTCGCGGATATTTTGTTAATATGTGTTGTAATGTACCAGCCATCCCAACGTTTTTGTGTTTGGTAGTTGTTGGTCGGCATTTTAGCAATCAGCGGAATTGAGGTGACTGTCTTATTCAATTTTGCCACCCGTTCCAGGCCGAAAGCTTTCAATGTTTCCACAAAGGTCTCCGCGATGGTGTTTTGTTCTATGACTTTGCCCGCCACCGTTACGCGTAAGCGCCCGCCTTGTTTTCGGGTGCGATTGCTGTCTTTTTTGTAAAACCCCGTTGTCTCCACAGGCCGCGCATGATATTTTTCGCCAAAATTATTGATGGCCGCTTTGATGTCTGATTCTAACCCTTGTAGCTTGCGGCAGGAATCATTGATGTTTGTCACCTGCGAAAAATCACCGATTAAACAAGCTTCAGCACCGGCTATTTTTAGATCATCCGTTGCGCTAAGAAGAGCTGCGAACAATTCGGTGAATTTTGTTGAAACAGCTTCCGGTACTTTGTTCATGTCAGAATTCCTGGTGATTTCGTTGAATTTGTTTGCTTAAAGGTCTGGTTGTAATCACGGTGCTCTCGTGATTATCAACTATAAATTATTGGTTTTTGAAGTGGCTGGTCTGTCGCTATCAAACCGCTTCCTCAACATGGTGGGTAGTATCCGGTAAATTGCGGGGGATGTAATGGGAGGACTGTGGGAGTTTTTTGCGGTTATCAAAAAACCATGGGTGAACTGATTTTCGGTTGGAGCTTTGCGTATGTCTTGTTGATTATCGTCCCTGCAAATTTAATAGCGGCATTTATCGCGCAACTATCAGTACGTGAAATTATTATAGCTAATAATGTTTTAGACTTGTTGCGCCTACTGTTGTTTTACTTGATCATCACAGTTGATTGCAGTTGAACCAATTGTTCCAAGTTCATCAACGCTATTTCCCGGAACGACAGGCTAATACGCTCATCTTGACTAACCGTTTTCCAGAAAGAGCTGGCTGCCCCATAGGCTATCCGCCAGGCTAACGCTTGCTGAGGAAGCGGTAACGCAGCAGTAAAATGCCGCAAGGGAACTTCCCCTCCAGATAAAGGCGCATAGAGCATGGGTAACATGTCATAAGCGGGCGATAAGCACACGCTAACAGATTGTCCTTCACGCTTAATTAATTGAAAGGATAGATTACCAAGGTGCATATCGCTATTGCCTATCAGTCGACCAAACCACCATAAAACCAAAGTCTCTTGCACCAGCGCTTTTGGCACCCTGGACAGATTAACCAGTTTTTCAACCAGAGCCGGCCAATCACCATTACCCGATCCAATAAAAGCGGCATCCAATACAGCCAGGGAAATGAGGGGTAGACGTCCAAGCTCACCACAACGATCGAAGCGCTCAACTTCAAGAAATGTTCGACCCTCGGTCATGAGAATGCGACTTTTTGCGGCCAATAATGGCGTGTTGATTCGAAGGGTTTGCAGGGCGAGGTGCTCACACACCAGAAGATCTGACCACCGACGAACCGGTATGGAGTCATCAGCGCCAGAAAACTTAACAATAACATGGGGCGTGTCGCTACCCTCCAGTACTCGCTTCGCCGTAAACTTTGGAAATTCACCGCCTGCGCTGGAACCACCCCCTATGAGTGCCGTCGCTTCGCTAGCCAGGACGAGATATTGCTCCGCCTCCAGACCTTTTGGAATAGCCGGTGTTGGCGATGATACCGATTGAAGCCATAGGTTGTAAGCATCGTCACCGACAATGAGATTGCCGGGCGTGTCAGCCCCACGGCGACTTAGCACCTCAATAATATGATCATCAGACCACCGCTCAGGGTCGGTTGGCACATCAAGATCTATTGCCGCTTGCCTTGCAAAAATACGACCCAGATAACCTTGAGGACGCATATCGTAGAGCGGATAAGGCAAGCCATCCCAAACCCCGTTTAAGTGTTCTGCATCGGTTGGCCAGCCCAACTGATGCAGGGGAAATACCGAGCCTTCCGGGGCAATCAGGTCTAACTTGCCACATTTAAGCCCTTGTCCCTGCTCATCAATAAGATAGACAGGGAAGGGAGCTCTTTTACCCCGGACTAAGCGCCGCAGTGCAAAACGCGCTTGCTTGGTTGAACCCAGTCGTACAATCTGATCGCCGCGTTCATGAAGCATTCGGTGCAGGGTAGCGACACTGATCCCCAGTTTATCGCTTAAACGGATAGCTGAGGTAAGCCCGCTTCGCAGCATAACCGAATCAAGTCGCTCTCGGGCTGCTTCATTTTTAGGTCGCATAAACAAGATATATAAATAATTATGATTAGATTATAATATAACTTTTTCTATTAAAGTCAAAGAGATGCTTATTAATAAGGCATTAGTTATGATAAGAATAGGAAAGTGATTATAAAGCGTGCGTGATTAAAAGGGCTTGTTGTCGATCGTTTAAAATTACAACAGCTTCAGGTGAAAGCGTGACAGTCTGTGCGGAATTACCTTTTTCAATAATCCGTTATTCTGCATGTTTTAAATTAACATCATCCCCGCGTATGGCAAGAATGTTGGCTTTGCGAATAAAGTGGCTATATTGTGCCAATGATTACGGCATTGCTTTTAAAAGCGGCGCAGGCCAAAACGCCTGGTTTCAATCCTAGTAACTCGGCACTGGTCTGGGTTATTGCGGCAACAATACTATCGCCATTGGACAGTTGGATTACAACTTCTGAGTCCACACCATCATGTTGAACCCGAATTACTGTGCCGTGCAGGCAGTTACGCGCCGACAAAGGCCCGTTATCCGGTTCAGTGATAACGAAAATTTCCGAGTCATTAATCAGCAACACGACATCACCGCCGACACTCAGTTCAAGTAAATTAAGCTCGGTTAACGTCAACGATGTCACGATCTGTTCACCTCCTTTTAATTCGACTAATACTTCAGCATTAACGGTACCTGTTTTAATGGCGGCAATGATGCCAAATAACTGATTGGTTGCACTGGTTTTTATCACCAGTCGCTTAAGCAACATAAGCACGTTGGGGTCTTTCGCCAAACTCTGATTGAGTTGCTGCAAAAAATGTTGGTGCTGCTGTTCCAGTTGCGTAAACAGTTGCAACAGCGATTGTCCTGCGGTGGTCAGGCAGGTGCCGCCGCCTTTGATACCGCCGGTAGCTGTGCTAATTAACACTTTGGGTGCGAGATTGTTGGCACGCTCTATCATTTGCCACGCTCCTTTGTAGCTTAAACCCACTTGCTTGGCGGCCTGATTGATCGAACCGCTTTGCGCTATCGCCCTTAACAAGGCCATCATGCGGCTATCCAAGGAGCCGACCAAGCGCAATTCGCCTTCGACCCAAGATGGAGTCATGTTGTCTTTTATTTTTTTTTGCATGCCAGTATCTAAATTGTGAATATTCAAAAGAGCTGAAATTATATTGAGGTCTATTATTTTTTCTTTGAAAAAACGATCTGTTTCTTGTTTTCGTTATTTACTTTTATATATAACGCAATATACTAAATTGGTATCTATTCTGCACATGTAGCAAGACGATCTCTCTTGCATAACTGCTTAAACGACAATACAAGTTTACTGGTGTAATTATAGGTGATTCATGTTTCTACAAAATAAACTTTTTACGGCATCACTGTGTAATATGCCAATTGAGTATTCCCTTATCAAGGCTTCTATTATTAAAATTCAATCAAACCCATGAGGAATTAACATGAAAACAAGTGCACGCAATCAATTTGCCGGAATTATCAGTGAGGTGCTTATCGGAGCGGTTAATGCCGAGGTTCATATCAGCTTAAAGAGCGATGAAACCATCGTTGCTTCGATTACCAAAGAATCCGCCGAAACATTGGCTATCAAGACCGGCGATCAAGTTATTGCCTTGGTCAAAGCCCCGCAAATCATCATCGTTACCGATTTTGGGGGTTACCGTGTATCCGCTCGTAACCAGTTATCCGGTACGGTGATCTTGGTTAAGCCCGGTGCGGTCAATACCGAAATTGACATTGAATCAAAGGGCGGCGAACAGATTACCGCTACCGTGACCAACGACAGCGTTGAAACCCTGGGTTTGCGTAAAGGCCAGGCTGTCACTGCTATCTTTAAAGCGGGCGCCGTAATTTTGGCTGTCGGCAGTTGATGTTTCGCAAGGCGACCGTATACCGGTTTTCGGTTTCGGTCGCGTTGCCTTTGCCTTTGTAACAGAGGTCACCATACGGTTGGAAATGAATGTAAAACTGGGCTACCCATTTAAGCAGGGACAATGCCCGAGGATTAACCGTTCGCCCTGAGATTGCC
This sequence comes from Methylococcaceae bacterium, assembly GCA_037129595.1. GTDB lineage: Bacteria > Pseudomonadota > Gammaproteobacteria > Methylococcales > Methylomonadaceae > Methylobacter_C. The sequence goes on from JBAXUR010000005.1 coordinate 13,661, forward strand.
GAAGGGTAGCGGTTAAGTTGGTAGCGCGGAGGATGGGTAGAGGCGATAGCCGAAACTCATCATAATTGATTCTTTAATCGATGGGTTTCGCGCTGCTCTACCCATCCTACTCTTGGCTATCAACGTAAACCTACCAATAGCCATGTCGCATTAGCGATAGCGTAACCCGACTTGCTGTGCTACCAATTTAAAGCGGGACAGATAAATAAAGCTGGCCTTAATTGATTCCAGGAGCGCTGAGCCCCAGCTCGGCGTAGCCATTAATCGGCTTGACTATCCCGTGCCGAGCTGGGGCTCGGCGTTCCCGGAAAGTTATCTGTCACGGCTTAAGTTGGGACAGATAACTGCGTAGGGGCTATTTCAATCTGACCACGCAATTGTCAATCTACGACTCAAACGTTGGCTTGTTCGGTAAGTCCGGAGCAGGCAAAAGGACAGTGTTAGCCAGTTTCTCGGTCTCCGTTTATATTTTCCCCGCTTAACAAAACCAAGCCTCTCATTATTTGTCTGTTAAAAACAATTTATTTTCATTATCGTTATTTACTTTAATACATAACGAATTATAATAAAGTCTGTTTTTATTACAGAGACTTATCAAAAAAGATCTGTGTGCATCGACGAAACAACATTGATGTTTCTTACTATTTACACCCTAGGCGATTGATGAAACCAAGAAAAAATCATGCAAAGGCTACTGCCAGTCATGGACTTAAACTAATGATCATCGGCGGCTTTACCCTAAGCAATAGCGAAATTAGCCAAGCCGCAGAGTCACCGCCAACCTATACTCGCGCACCCATGGCCGCTTACAATGCCTTAATGGATGATGCTTTGCTGGGTAATAGTTATGAAAAGCCCGCATGGAATTTGCACGATACCTTGGGTTTGCCTGACTGGCTGACAGTCGGTCTTGAGAACCGGACACGTTATGAATCGTTGAGTGACACCTTTAAGCCCGGTCAACCATCCCCGGCACCTAAAGCCGGTGGCGGTAACCAGCAAATTGAATTTCAAACCGATCTTTGGCTACAAGCCAAGCTGGGCAACTTCCGGTTTGCCACTGAATTTATGGATGCGCGGGGACTGTTATCAGACCACGGGACTAATAACACGCCGAATCCTCCCAATAACACGATAGTTGACACCGCCGACTTTATTCAAGGCTATGCATCGTGGGCTGATCAAAATGCGTTTTTTAGCGGTCGCGGGATAGAAATTAAAGCCGGTCGCCAAACCATAGACTTGGGCAGTCGTCGACTGGTTTCCCGACCCATTTTCCGTAATACGGTCAATAGCTTTACCGGTCTGCGTATTAGGGTGCTGGATTATGATCAATGGCAATTTAATGCCTTTGGCACTATGCCCGTCTTGCGTTATCCAAACTATATCACTACGCCTCCGGGTGGCAACCCCAATCTGTTGGCACCCAATGTCAACCTGCTGGTTAATGGCAATCAAGAATGGGATCTGGAAGATACCCAAACATTTTTTTCTGGCGGAATTTTGGAAGGCTATAACGTCATTAAAAATATCAATACAGAAATCTATTTATACCATCTAAATGAGGGTGACAGCACCAACAACGCCACCCGAAATCGTAAATATTTTACGCCCGGTCTACGGTTTTATATAAAGCCAAACAAAGGTGATTTTGATTTTGTCGCCGAAGGTATGGGGCAATTTGGTACGGTACAATACAATACCTCCGTTAACAATCGACAACAAAATCATCAGGCGTGGTCTGAACATATCGAAGCGGGCTACAGTTTTGATCTCCCGATGTCCCCTCACTTTGATATAGAATACGATTGGGCCAGTGGCAGCAAAAGTTCCGTATATACCAACGGGGCAACCGATGGCCGTTTCGACCCGCTGTATGGCGCATCAGATATTGATTTTGGCTCTACGGGTATTTATTCTGCCTTCCAACGTAGCAACATCAATTCACCCAGCTACCGGTTTAGTTTTGCGCCCCGTTCAGATGTCACCGTACTATTGCAACAACGATTAATCTGGCTGGCTTCAGCAGGCGATTGTTGGGGTGGCGGCTCCTGTTCATCCACTGTTTCACCCGGTTTTGTGGGTAATACCAATGGCACCAGCGGCAGTTATGTGGGTAATCAACTGGGGGCTTCGAGTCGTTACACTTACAACAGCAGCTTATACTTTGAGGCGGGATGGTTTCATTTATTTAAAGGTCAGTTTGCTACATCAGCCGTATCAACTGCAAGCGTAACCAATAATACACCGACCAAAGCGAGGCCGGGCGATACAACGCCTGGCGGTGATACCGATTATTTCTATGTGCAAAGCCAATTCAGGTTTTAAAAAAACACGTCCAACTTATCAAAACTATTTTAAAAGGAAGCACTTTTATGTCTAAAAAAACTTCATTAAGCTTATTTTTAACGGTACTTTTATTGGCGGTCAGTCAATCCGGTTCAGCAGCGACCGCGTTGGTCGCCGTTGCTGCCAACTTCAGTAAACCCATGACGGAAATTGCCGCAGAATTTGAAAAGGCGACCGGACACAGCGCCCGCTTATCGTTTGGTTCATCGGGTAAATTTGTTTCGCAATTGGAAAATGGCGGTCCTTTTGAAGTGCTGTTGTCGGCTGATGAAAAAGGGCCTCAAAAGCTGGAGCAAGACGGCCTGACTGTCCCGAATACCCGTTTCGTCTACGCGCTGGGTAGACTGGTTTTGTGGTCGGCAACCCTTGGCTATGTCGATAGCGAAGGTAAAATCTTGACCACCGGCGGCTTTAAGCATCTAGCCTTGGCTGATCCAAAATTGGCACCTTACGGAGCGGCAGCCGTGGAAGTATTAAAAAAGCAGGGGCTGTTCGATAAATTACAACCCTTGTTTGTACAGGGTGAAAACATCGCACAAACGTATCAATTTATTAGTACCGCTAACGCTGAATTGGGCTTTGTTGCTTTATCACAAGTGATTGACAACGGTAAAATAGGAAGCGGTTCAGGCTGGATTATTCCCGACAATGACCATGCACCGATCCGCCAAGGTGCCGTTTTAATGAAGAAGGGAGCTGAAAATCCCGCGGCACCCGCCTTGCTAAATTTTTTAAAATCCGCACCGGCATTGGCTATTATCAAAAAATACGGTTACGATTTACCTCAATAAGGTAAGAACAATCAAAACGAAGTGTTATCGCTGATTACCCGAAATGAACAATTAAAAGTCTGAGTTGAGGGTGTGCATCGCGCACCACAATCATGCCAGAGAAAGAAACCCAATAGGCACCCGATAGAAAAATAATAATAGATTGTGGTGCAAATAAAATCGAGTATAAAAATCAGTGAGTGGATGCGTCACGAATGCCATCCATGGCAACTGGATTCCGGCAGTCCATGTCGGAATGACGGTTCTACGATTTGTGTTGATATCTATTTATCATGGCACATACTTAGATTTGTAATTATGTGTTGTTGTGTTACCCACTGTAAATGACATAGACACAATAAAATTAACAAGCTGCTTATGCTAACTTCTGCCGATCTCGATACACTTTTTTTAACTTTTAAAGTCGCCAGTTTAGCGACTTTTTTAATGCTGTTGCTTGGAACGCCGCTGGCTTGGTGGCTGGCGCGGACGCATTCCAGCTGGAAAGGTTTAATCAATGCTGTCGTATCGTTGCCGCTGGTACTGCCGCCAACGGTATTGGGTTTTTATTTGTTGGTATTGATGGGGCCTTCCGGAGTTATTGGTGAATTTACTAATCGGTTGGGATTGGGTACGTTGCCGTTTACCTTTGCCGGTTTGGTGGTGGCCTCGGTGCTTTATTCCATGCCGTTTGTTGTGCAACCTTTGCAGGCAGCGTTTACCAGTATCGGTGAGCAGTCGCTGGAAGCGGCGGCAACCTTGCGTGCCAGTCCTTTGGATACGTTTTTTAGCGTGGTTGTACCGCTCGCGAAACCCGGATTTTTGACTGCCACTATCTTAGGCTTTACCCATACCGTCGGCGAGTTTGGGGTGGTGCTGATGATTGGCGGCAATATTCCCGATAAAACCCGCGTGGTTTCGGTGCAAATTTACAACCATGTCGAAGCACTGGAATACAATGAAGCCCACTGGTTGGCAGGTTGTTTGCTGGCGTTTTCATTTGCCGTACTACTGGCGCTTTATACCGTATTGAAAATACAACCTGTTACCCATCCGCTGAAATGACGCAACCCATTACTGCCCGTTTCCAACTTAACTACAGCGACTTTATATTAGACGTTAATTTACAACTTCCAGGATCCGGAATTACTGTATTGTTCGGCCATTCCGGATCAGGTAAAACCACGTTATTGCGCTGTATTGCCGGTCTGCAACAAGCGCCGCAGGGTTTTTTGGAAATCAATGGCAACGTCTGGCAAGATAGTGAGATAAACCTGTTTTTGCCTACCCATAAGCGGGCCTTGGGTTATGTATTTCAGGAAGCCAATTTGTTTCCCCATTTGACGGTAGCGGGAAACTTACAATTTGGTTTGAAGCGAATAGCCAAAAAGCCGGACGCTATCGATCTTCAGCATATCCTGGAATTGCTGGGTATCGAGCATTTACTCAAGCGTATGCCGGATCGATTGTCGGGTGGTGAACGACAGCGAGTTGCCATCGCTCGTGCGCTGGCACTTAATCCGGAAATATTATTAATGGATGAGCCGCTGGCATCACTGGATTTTAAGCGCAAACAGGAAATCCTGCCGTTTTTAAGTCGCCTACATCAAACTCTAAATATTCCGGTTTTGTATGTTACTCATTCTCAACAGGAGGTTGCCCAATTGGCGGACACGCTGGTGATTCTTGAGGGCGGTAAAGCATTGGCATCAGGGCCTTTATCGGAAATGCTGAGTCGTCTTGATGTTCCGCTCGCGCAAGAGCGGGACGCCTCCGCAGTTTGGCCGGTAATCCTTATCGAACATGAAACCGACTACCATCTCACTCGTGTTGCTTTTGACGGCGGCACACTGAGCCTACCCAAAATTGATGCGGCGCTTGGTACCTCGTTACGGGTACAGATTTACGCACGCGATGTCAGTATTGCCCTTGAAGCACCCCAGGCCACCAGTATTCTTAATGTACTGCCGGCCACCATCACCGGTCTCACTGATGATCGGGGAGGGCAGAGTGTGGTACGTTTACAGGTGGGAACTCAATCGCTGTTGGCGCACATCACCCGCAAATCGGTATTATTGCTTAATTTACAAATTGGCACGGCGGTTTATGTGCAGATCAAAGGCACGTCGATATTGAATTAATAGTACATGGCACTGACAAAGTCGCTCAAGCTATTCTGGCGTAGCTTCAACTCCAAATCTGTAGTTTCCTGTAAAAGCTGACAAACCAAGTTCTTGTATTTAAGGTCAATAGCTTGACAATGGTTACTGGAAACAGTTGAGCGCTCTTTTTGCAAAAACCGGTAGTATTTCGATGCTGTTTGACAGATAAATATTTAAGGCCAACAGAGCACATTTCTCGATGGTTTTTATTCCAAACGATCCTTATGACAGCGACCGTCAGCAATCGCCCCCTATGCATAGGGGGCGTAAATAGCCAATCATATTTTCCAGATGTGGTGCCACAAAGCAACACCCTGTTAGCTCCCCTAACAGGGTGTTTTTTCAATAGAAATATCCCGCTAAAAAACAACACACTTTCTGAAGAGCCTGAGTGTAAACCGTTAATATTGAAACAAGAAGGTTGTTTCAAGCTAAACTCCTCAGGTAAACTGTTGATACAGGCTAACCATATTAATAAACAGGTATTACGATGGAAATTGAGCGCAAACAACTACGTCACTATGCGGATGTGCTTGAGCATCTGAAGACTTATTTTCCATCTCCCGTGTCCGATCCCATTATGGATGGTTATTTTGTGCATTCCGTTTCGCGCTTTTTGGATCAGGTGGACAGCCTAAAATCGGCCAAGCCATTGCTGGGTAATGGGGTTAAGGATAATCATTACGACACCAGTCAGCAGGCGATATTTCCGGATGCTATAAGTTCTGTTGAGGATATGACCGCATTGTTGGCGGATTATTGTCAGGGCATGACGATCTGGTCGCACCCCAACGCACAACTTAATGTCATCCCGCCACCGACCATCCCCAGTATTACGGCGTTTATTGCGGCCGCTATTTATAACCCCAATATTATCACCGATGAATACGCAGGACGTTTCTCTGAAGCTGAAATCCAGTCTATTGCGATGCTGTCCGATTTGGTGGGTTACGATCCTCAGCAATCGGGAGGCTTGTTTACCTTTGGCGGTACCGGCACTATTCTTTATGGCTGTAAACTGGGCATCGAAAAAATACTCGGGGGCAGGGGAATGCAGGACGGCATTCGCGAAGATTTTAAAATTTTCTCCTCTGATGTGTCTCATTATTCGCGGCTTAATGTTGCCGCATGGTTAGGTGTGGGAACCAAAAACCTGATCGCCATTCCTTCGACCTCAAACAATGAGATGTCATTATCGGCACTGGAGGAGGCGCTGCGAGCTTCGTTAGGTCGCGCTGAAAAAGTGGCTGCTATCATTGCCACTCTGGGCACGACCGATGCCTTTGGTATCGATGATTTAGCGGCCATCGTGCATTTGCGTAACCAGCTGGTGGAGGAATACGGGCTGGACTATGTGCCTCATATTCATGCGGATGCCGTGATCGGTTGGGCATGGTCGGTGTTTCGGGATTACGATTTTGATGATAACCCCTTGGGTTTTCATGCACGAACCTTGCGCTCATTAACGGATTCGCTGGAGCGTATTGAGAGTTTGCAACTGGCTGACAGTATTGGTATTGATTTACACAAGACCGGCTATGCCCCTTATATTTCAAGTGTTATTTTGATCAAAGACCGAAGTTCATTCGCGTTACTCAGTCGTGAACCGGAACAAATGCCGTATCTTTACCAAGTTGGTCAGCATCATCCCGGTATATACACGCTTGAATGTTCCCGTTCCGGTGCAGGCGCACTCGCAGCCTTGGCAAGTATGACGCTATTGGGCAAGCAAGGTTATCGCGTACTTATCGGGCATAATGTAGAAATGGCGGAAATGCTCCGTGAGCGTTTGGAGCGACATGACTGTATTCAGGTGTTAAATGACTATAATTACGGCCCGGTCACTCTGTTTCGCGTTTATCCGCCAGGGGTTGATGCCGAAAAAGCGTTGCATCGTGAATTGAATGATCCAGAATACCGCAGCCAATTATTGGAGAATAATGCGTATAACCGGCAGGTATTTGATTTGATTTACGAACGCGTCATGCAGGGCGAAGGCGTATTGCTCTCTTGGACATTGGCTTACCGGTACGCAAATTATCCGGATGCACCGGCAGTTGCCGCTTTGAAGTCATTTATCATGAGCCCGTGGACTGACCTGAAAGCGATTGATTCGGTAGTCAATCAGGTTATGGAAGTTCGTGAACAAATCATCGGTTCTTGATGGAAATATTAAAAGAATATCACCACGAAGACACGAAGAAAAAATGTCATGTCCTTTGTGTCTTCATGGTGAATAAAATCGGCTTAGCAGGTAGGGTCGTGAACATCTTTTTGTGCCCGACATTTCCACGTTAAAATATAGTGTGATGACATTGGGTAGTGTATCGATATTATGCTTTTGTCTGTTTCGTTTTTACTAGACTAGGGCTTTGTCCATAAGAATGATGCCGTGATGATCCTTAATGGACGAAAAGACCGGTTTGCCTTGAAAAGTAAACGTTTTATAGGGCGCTTCAAAACGATCGACAAAACCGAATTTTCTGAAAATGTGTTGAGAGACCACACCGGTTGCTTCGACAACGCCTGTTTTGTAACCTTTTCTGATGCCGTTCTCTAAACAGGTTTGCAACAAATTCTTTGCTACATTCTTGCCGGATTGTCGAGGATCTACTGCCAGCAGAAAAAAGTGAAGATATTCGCCTTTGGGTAAAACCCTGTCTTGTTTGTATTTGCTGTCCAGTTCATCCAAAATCGCCCATAAGGGCTCATAATTATCCCCAAGCTGCCGCATTTCTTCAGGCGGTTCTATAGCGAAATCGTCAGAAACCATTGCGCCGATGATTTGCCTGGATTCTTGATTTCTGGCAATCACGGTCAATGCTTCTTGTTCCAGTTTTGGCCCCAGTAGCCTTACAAAATCAGTAAAACTGTCTGAAGAAATACCCAAGGAAGAAGTGACCGGTTCATATCGGGCAAATATTTCAGCTGTCATCGCTGCCAGTTCATGGAGGTCATTGATATCAAGCAGTTCGTATTGCACACCGTCAGCTTTGTTCAAGACCATTGCAGTATCTCCTTTGAGCTTTTTGCAAACAGGGAGGGATTTCAGTTGCTTATGGGTTTATCGTAAATTAAGTGCTTTTAGTGGTCAAGAATTTTTTCAGCAAAAAAAATGGGTTACAAAGACCTAAAGATAAGTTCTGATTAATCAAGAAGCCTTAAAAGATTATCACCACCGTGTCTTCGTGGTTAATAAAATTAGCTTAGTTCAGGTTGGGGATGAATTTCGTTGTATCATAGACTCAAATGATAAGGTAAATCGATGACTTACCCTTTTGGATGGTTGGTTTTTAGTGGAGAGAGTGTGTGGCACAATTTACGGTAACGGGTGAAATTGATCCCTTTTTACATGTTAGTTTATTACGTGGTGAAAAGATTTATTGTGAATCTAATGCCATGGTGATGATGGAAAGTGCTTTAGAGCTAAAGGGAAAAATGACTGGTGGTTTAGGCAGTGCCTTGATGCGCCGTTTTGCCAACGGTGAATCGTTTTTTCAGCAACATATTGAAGCTGTTCGAGGCGATGGTGATTGTTTGCTATCACCAACTCTGCCGGGTGCCATACAAGTTTTAGATGTTGGCACAACCAGTTACCGGATAACGGATGGGGCATTTGTGGCGGCTGAAAGCGGCGTTACGTTGAATGTACGCACACAAAGTTTAGGCACGGCCATGTTTGGTCAAACTGGTGGTTTTTTTATCTGCGAAGCGTCGGGGGCTGGCAAGTTGGCGGTATCTGGTTTTGGTTCCAGTTTTGTATTGGATGTGGAACCCGGCAAAGACATTATTATTGATAATGCCCATGTAGTCGCTTGGGATAGTGCGTTACATCATGAAATTTCTGTCGCTACGCAACAATCCAGTGGTTTTTTAGGGCAGTTGGTTAATAGCGTAACCAGCGGCGAAGGCATGGTGCTTAAGTTTTCGGGTAAAGGCAAAGTTATAATCTGCTCGCGTAATCGTGAAAACTTTATATCGTGGTTGCTGAAAGGAATGCCAAGTAATACTTAGGGCGACTATATTGGTCTCGGTTCGCTAGTTAAAAGCTATACACTTTCAGTGCAAGGCTTTAGCATTATAATTTTCAAATGCTCGTTTAGCGACACATTGCAGTTTAGCTGGAACGACTTTCAGTCGTTCGTAAAACAACCTATGGACTTTCAGTCCATAGTGGTCGAGTTACGGGCTTTAACCGAATTTTTTAAGGTTAAAAAATTCGCCAACATCAGCAGTAAATATTTTGGCCTATTGTATATTTCCGGTATCGCAATTTTTGGCTTTTAATTGCAGATTAAAGCTAACGGGTTTATCACTCAATTGCGCTGTTTTAGCCAAGACAAAGGGTTGTGTCAGAGCAGTCGAAACCATGCAATTGTCACCAGGTTTTATCAATGATAAATCTATTTGAACTCTATCAGGATATACGTTAATTCCAGTGATATTTAATAGATATCCACCGGTATTTTTAGTGCCGGAAAAAGCGGCGATGATCATTTCCTTGGAAAAATTAACATCCGGTGCAGCCGGTTTAGGTGAAATACCTTCCAAGTGTGCATCCCAGACTTTTTGTAAAGTGGCGTTGTCTCGTAAAATTTGGAACTGTTGTTGCTCAATATGGCTGTCATTTCCTTGTGCCAGAACAGTGAAAGTTTCTGACTGAGGAATTTGGTTTCCTTGAGCCAATACAGTGTTTGTTGAGTATATTATTACCGGTAATAAAGCAGGGATCCAATAGAGTTTCATCACTAAATCTCGGGGTAATGTAACGGTTAAATTAATCACTAAAATATAAATGCTGATTATTTTAGTGATTTGATTTTGTTATTTTAGTCGATATCCAAGCAGGAATATATTCGATTTACGCAGAATTTTTGCATTTTCGAAGCCTAAAAACAGGTGGGTAGTAAGCTACGCAACTGTTTTTATCACACAAAGATCGGACAAAATGATTGGCATGCCGGGTTCATTTTTTACAGGAAATTGCTTTACTATTAACTTTATTTTTTGAAAATATTATAGTAAAACAGGACGCGAAAATAGTGCGCCCTGTTTAATATGGAGATTGAATTAATTTAAAGAAACATTATCAACAAAAAAGCTTGTTGCACGAGAAGAATTTTCAATTGAACGGAATTGTAGCCTTATGGTCTGGCCTTTGTATGCTGACAAGTTAAAACTTTTCAGCACATAACCAGTGGATTTGTTCAAGTTGGAGTAGGTTGCAAGCTTGCTTAATAAAACGCCTGAACTATTGGTTACATTAACTGAGATAGTGTCGTTAGTTGCTGCTTTGGTTGTTTCGTTCGTGGTAATTTTTATCCGGAAGCTGAAGGTCGCTGAACAAGCATTAGCAGGGATGGTGACATCTTGATACAGGTTATCGGCACTAACAGTTCCATATCCACCTAGCCAAGCCAGCCAAGAGCCGCTGTAAGCTTTAGCGGTTCCCAAGTTCCAAATTAGATTGGTCTGTACCCAGGATATCGGTCCTGATTCGAAGCCGCCATTAATAATTTGTTGGCTAATGGTAGAGCAAGCCGTAACGGTGTTGGCTACGGTAACAGAGGCAGGTAGTGAAATAGTCGTATTGCCGCCGGCATCACTTGCTTTTGCGGTTAAATTATAAGTGCCGTTGGCTAATAACTGAGAGTCCCAGTCCAAGCTGTAAGGGCTTGTTGTGGCGGTGCCCAACAGGGAGGTGTCGGCATAAAACTCAACTTTGGTAATCCCAATGTTGTCGGCGGCAGTTGCTGAAATTGTAGTGATACCCGCCAGCGTTGAGCTTGTAGTCGGGGTATCCAGTGTTACTGTTGGTGGCGTTAAATCAGGAGGCGCCATAACGGTATAAAGTAACTTATTGGGCGATCCCGTTCCGGCTTTGGTCACTTTATTGACAATGGCATTTTGTGTTAATGCTGTTGTAACTTGGGCAGGTGTTGTACCGGGATAAGAGGACAGATAAAGTGCAGCAGCTCCGGTAACATGTGGCGTTGCCATTGACGTGCCACTGATGGTATTGGTTGCGGTATCATTGGTATTCCAGGCCGAGGTTATGCTTCTGCCGGGAGCAAAAATATCAAGACAGCTTCCGGTGTCTGAAAAATAGGAGCGAGCATCTGTTGAATCAGTAGCCCCTACTGTGATTGCGTTAGGTGTAGAAGCCGGTGATGACAGGCATGCATCGGCATTAACCGTCGTCGTACTATCGTTGCCGGCAGCAACAGCATAAACAATACCTGCGGCAATAGAGTTGGATACTGCTGTGTTAATGGTCGCTGAGTAACTGCCTCCCAAGCTCATATTGGCGACAGAATTTGATGTTTTATGGCTGGTTACCCAATCGATACCGGCTATCACACCCGACCAGGATCCAGAGCCGGTGCAATCAAGTACTTTAACGGCGACCAAATTTACGTTTTTGGCAACACCATAAGTTGTGCCACCGATGGTTCCTGAAACATGAGTGCCATGCCCGTTGCAGTCCGTATTGGTAGTATCTGCCGTGTTGGTTCCCCACGTTGCGCGACTACCGAATTCCTGGTGGGTAATTCTAATGCCGGTATCGATAACAAAAGCAGTAACACCTACGCCCGAGTTAGTGTAGCTATAATCCCTGCTAAGGGGTAAGTCTGGTTGATCAATGCGATCCAGGCCCCATGTTGCGTTTGCCTCAGTGGTATCAGCATGAACAATACCGTCTTGCTCCACCAGCGCAACATCGGGATCATTGGCAAGCTTTTCCGCTTGTCGGGCAGACATATGAACTGCCATGCCTTTAAGAGCACGATTCCAGGTTTTACCGCGTGAGCCGCCGTGTCTATAAGTAAGTGTATCTGCCAGATCATTCACATCAGCCGCAAGGTTGCCGGTATAATAAATTGATTTTTTACCGACGGCATTGTCTCTAAAAACCACTATATATTGATCGGGTATGTGCTCAGCGGCTTTAAGTACTTTTGACGTTTCTTTTTGGATCTCACCGTAGTTGTGGGGCTCTTTGGGTTTTTCGGCAAAAGCAGGTATAAACGTTAATATAATAGCGGTTGAGCCAACCAGGTTTAAAACTTTGTGGGTATTTTTGAGCATGAGAATTGACCTTTGCATTGGATATAAGTTAATACAAATTTGCAATATTAAATATACATCAAAGATTGTTTTTTGTCATTATTTTGCAATTATGTGGATTGATACTTGATGTTACGTAGTGGTTCCTAGCAATCACATTTGCTGCGTAGAGTACCGGAATTTTTAACAGGACAAGTTCGTGTCACCAGTGTGGGAAGGATTTTCGGCGATGTAGAAGGGGAAAACTTCTTTTTGCCAATCGCTTATTAAAAGTAAGCGGTAATCAGCGGTAGGGCTTTCTTGTTGATACTTTTCTTTGTCCAAGCAAAGAAAAGTATCTCGATTTCGGGAGCTAGAATCCAATCAACTAAAATTGATTGCACAATTATTTAGGTAACATCAGTTAATATTTTTGACAGTTTACACTATGAAAAAGCCATAGATTAAATAGGGTGTTATTAATAGCAAGCAAGTTATAAAGCTGACATAGCCAATCGTGCGGTTTGAATGGCATTTCTGACGGTATCAGGAGCAGTGCCGCCGATATGTTTACGTGCGGCAACCGAGCCTTCCAAGGATAAAAATCCAAAGACATCTTCAGTAATCAATGCTGAAAATTGTTGTAGTTCAGGTAATGATATTTCGGATAAATCACGGCTGCTTTCTATTCCGGCACGAACGGCCAAGCCTACCACTTCGTGGGCATCACGAAAAGCCATGCCTTTACGAACCAGATAATCAGCCAGATCGGTTGCTGTGGCAAAGCCGCGTTTAGCGGAGTTGTACATGTTGGCTTTTTTGGCGCTAAGATGCGGCACCATATCTGCATAAGCCCGCAAGCAATTAATTAACGTATCAGCCGTATCAAATAAGGGTTCTTTATCTTCTTGATTGTCTTTGTTATACGCTAAAGGCTGGCTTTTCATCAGCATCAGCAGCGACATTAAATGCCCGGTTACCCGCCCTGATTTACCGCGAACCAGTTCAGGCACATCCGGATTTTTCTTTTGCGGCATAATTGAAGAGCCGGTGCAGAAGGCATCAGGCATGTCGATAAAATCAAATTGGGCGCTGGACCACAAGATGAGTTCTTCGGAAAAACGCGATAAGTGCATCATGATGATGCTGCCCACGGCAGTAAATTCAATGGCAAAATCACGATCACTTACCGAATCCAGTGAGTTGGCAGAAGGTCGGCTGAAACCCAGCAAATCAGACGTCATAAAGCGATCAATCGGATAACTGGTACCCGCCAAGGCAGCCGCGCCCAGTGGCATAATATTGATGCGTTTGCAACAATCTTGCAGTCTTTCCCGATCACGCACCAACATTTCAAACCACGCCATTAAATGATGACCAAATGTAATCGGCTGGGCAACTTGTAAATGCGTAAATCCCGGCATAATCGTGTCGGCATGTTGCTCGGCCAAATCCAGAATGGCAGTTTGCAAGCGGGTGAGCTGATCCGTAATATGCCCCACTTCACTGCGTAAATAAAGCCGGATGTCGGTGGCAACCTGATCATTACGAGAGCGACCGGTGTGTAACTTTTTGCCGGCAATACCTATTAAATCAGTCAGCCTGGCTTCGATGTTCATGTGGACATCTTCTTGCTTAATCGACCAAACAAACTCACCTTTAATGATTTCATCGCTGATTTGGTTCAGGCCGTTAATAATAGCGTCACGCTCCGCTTCAGTCAGAATGCCACAGTGAGCCAGCATGGTGGCATGGGCGATTGACCCTTGAATATCTTGCTCGGCCATGCGCTGGTCAAAATCGACAGAAGCGGTAAACACTTCAACAAAAGCATCGGTTGCTTGGGCAAAACGGGCGCTGGAAAGTTTTTCAGAATTAACGGTGGTCATGATGATTTTTATGCAGATTAACAAAAGATGCGAAATTATACAGCTAAACGAAGCCCTATGAATCTAAAAGCAGTTTTATAGGGAACACGGATGATACAGATGAGAGTGGTTTTTAGGTGATAGAGACTTAGCTATTTATCCGTGTTTACCCGCCAAATACCTGTCGTCCGTGTCTTATTGCGATAATGGATTTGTAGTTTCTACTCTTAAACAAAAAAATTCTTAATGACCAAAGCGGCATAATTTTGTATAGTGGTACAGTTTTATTTTTTATAACGGGATGAGTTTTTAACCTAAAAAATCAGTTAATCCACAAAAAGTACAAAAAGCACGTAAAGATTCCAATAGATATCAAACTGTCGCTCGTTACCGAACGGGTGGATAGCTGTTTAATACCCTTTTCTGTTTTATGTTTCGTCGCCTGGCGGTGCCTACTTTTTATTTTTGTGAATCAATCACCGTTTTTTAGGTTTACGGGTTCATTCCGTTTTGTATATTCGAGGTAACGTGTTTGGCTAAGTCTGCATTATTAGTGTTAGAAGATGGAACAGTATTTAACGGTGTATCGATAGGTGCAGACGGCTGTTCTGTGGGTGAAGTGGTTTTTAATACTGCAATGACTGGGTATCAGGAGATTCTCAGTGATCCTTCCTATTGCCAACAAATTGTGACATTAACCTACCCGCATGTCGGTAATGTCGGCACGAACAGCGAAGACGATGAGTCTGGCGGTGTTTTTGTCAGTGGTTTGGTTATTAGGGATTTGCCCTTGTTGGCGAGTAACTGGCGCAGCGAAAAAACGCTGCAACAGTATTTACTAGATAATAATGTGGTTGCCATTGCTGATATAGACACTCGAAAGTTGACCCGATTGTTGCGTGACAAGGGTGCGCAACGTGGCTGTATTATGGCCGGCGATACTGTTTGTCCAGAGACTGCAAAAGCGGCGATTGAAAGCTTTCCCGGATTAAAAGGCATGGATTTGGCTAAAGAAGTCACCACGGCCACGTCTTATGAATGGACTGAAAATACCTGGGATCTGCAAAACGGTTATACGCAAGGTGAGAACCTGTTCAAACATATAGTCGCTTACGACTTTGGTATTAAACGAAATATTCTCAGATTACTGGTTAATCGCGGTTGTCGTATTACGGTTGTGCCTGCAACCACATCAGCAGCAACCGTGTTGGCAATGAATCCCGACGGCGTATTTTTATCCAATGGCCCAGGTGATCCAGAGCCTTGTACTTACGCCATCGACGCTATCAAAACCATACTGGCTCATAAAGTTCCGGTATTTGGTATTTGTTTGGGGCATCAGTTGTTGGCTTTGGCGAGCGGTGCCAAAACTGAAAAGATGAAATTCGGTCATCATGGAGCCAATCATCCGGTTCAGGAATTAGCCACCGGACGCGTGATGATTAGTAGCCAAAATCATGGTTTTGCAGTAAATGAAGACAGTTTGCCAGATAATGTAATAGCGACTTATCGGTCTTTGTTTGATGGGAGTTTACAGGGTATTAAACGGACTGATTGTCCGGCCATGAGTTTTCAGGGGCATCCTGAAGCCAGTCCGGGACCGCATGATGTGGAATCCTTATTTGATGACTTCATCGCTATGATGAACGATGCAAGCAACTAATAATTAAATTAGAAAATCATAAAATGCCAAAAAGAACCGACATAAAATCGATTTTATTACTGGGCGCAGGCCCCATTGTTATTGGTCAGGCCTGTGAGTTTGATTATTCAGGAACGCAAGCCTGCAAGGCGCTGAGAGAAGAAGGTTATCGGGTTATTCTGGTAAATTCCAATCCAGCCACCATCATGACCGATCCCGATATGGCGGATGCGATTTATATCGAGCCTATCGATTGGCAAACGGTCGAAAAAATTATAGCAAAAGAACGCCCTGATGCTGTTTTGCCAACCATGGGCGGTCAAACCGCGTTGAACTGTGCGCTGGATCTTGATGCGCATGGTGTGCTGGCAAAATATAACGTTGAGATGATCGGCGCGACTAAAGAAGCCATTAATATGGCCGAAGACCGTCAATTGTTTAATGATGCCATGAAGCGTATCGGTTACGAAGTCGCGAAATCAAAAACTGCCCATACGATGGAAGAGGCGTTGGCGGCTCAAAAAGAAGTTGGTTATCCGACGGTCATTCGTCCTTCTTTCACCATGGGTGGCAGCGGCGGCGGTATTGCTTACAATAAAGAAGAGTTTGTTGAAATTTGCGAACGCGGCTTGTATTTATCGCCCACTAATGAATTATTGATTGAAGAATCCGTATTGGGCTGGAAAGAATACGAAATGGAAGTGGTGCGTGATTCCAAGGATAACTGCATTATCGTCTGTTCGATTGAAAACTTTGATCCGATGGGTGTGCATACGGGGGATTCCATTACCGTAGCGCCTGCGCAAACGTTGACCGATAAAGAATATCAAATTTTGCGTAATGTGTCGTTGGCGGTCTTGCGCGAGATTGGTGTGGATACCGGAGGTTCTAATGTTCAGGTAGCCATTAATCCAGTTGATGGGCGCATGATTGTTATTGAAATGAATCCACGCGTGTCACGCTCATCGGCTTTGGCGTCTAAAGCAACCGGCTTTCCGATTGCCAAAGTGGCGGCTAAATTGGCGGTCGGTTATACGCTGGATGAACTGAAAAATGAAATTACCGGCGGCGCAACTCCGGCATCATTTGAGCCAACCATCGATTATGTGGTCACTAAAGTGCCACGGTTTACCTTTGAAAAATTTCCGCAAGCCGATGATCGTTTGACTACGCAAATGAAATCAGTCGGTGAAGTGATGGCGATTGGCCGCACTTTCCAGGAATCCTTGCAAAAAGCGTTGCGCGGCCTGGAAATTGGCATTAGCGGTCTCGATGAAATAATTGACTTGAACGCCGATGACGCCAAAGAAAAAATGCAAAGGGAAATGCGTCATCCAGGGCCGGATCGTTTGTTATATGTGGCGGATGCTTTCCGTAGCGGTATGACACTGGACGAGATTCATGAGGTTTGTAAAATTGATCCGTGGTTTTTAGCGCAGATTGAAGATTTAATTATCACCGAACAATCATTGGCTACTAAAACCTTATCAACCTTGAAAGACGGCGAGCTTTATAAGCTAAAGCGCAAAGGCTTTTCAGATATCCGCATCGCCAAATTGCTGGATGCATCTGAAACTGAAGTGCGTAATGTGCGTCATAAACAAAACATTCGTCCTGTCTATAAACGCATCGACTCATGTGCGGCTGAATTTTCGTCGGATACGGCTTACTTGTATTCCACTTATGAAGAAGAATGTGAAGCACGGGTTTCTGATAAAGAAAAAATTATTATTCTTGGTGGCGGCCCAAACCGAATCGGGCAGGGAATAGAGTTTGATTATTGTTGTGTCCATGCAGCATTGGCATTACGTGAAGATGGCTATGAAACCATCATGATTAACTGTAACCCTGAAACAGTTTCAACAGACTTTGATACCTCGGATCGATTATATTTTGAGTCATTAACGCTGGAAGATGTGCTTGAAATTGTCCATATTGAAAAGCCCAAAGGGGTTATTGTTCAATACGGTGGCCAGACGCCTTTAAAATTGGCGCGTGCTTTAGAGGCTGCCGGTGTGCCCATTATTGGAACATCTCCTGACTCTATTGATTTGGCGGAGGACCGGGAGCGGTTTCAAAAATTGCTGGAAAGATTG
The DNA here is from genome assembly GCA_037129595.1 of Methylococcaceae bacterium. GTDB lineage: Bacteria > Pseudomonadota > Gammaproteobacteria > Methylococcales > Methylomonadaceae > Methylobacter_C. The sequence goes on from JBAXUR010000005.1 coordinate 31,595, forward strand.
GGGCTAAAGCAGCCGCCTAATGCCACAGCCCGTTCCGTTGAACAAGCCGTTAATGCCGCTAAAGAATTAGGTTATCCGCTGGTAGTCAGGCCGTCTTATGTCTTGGGTGGTCGGGGCATGGAAATTGTTTTCAATGAAGAAGGCTTACAGCGTTACATGAAAGAAGCGGTGAGCGTTTCCAATGATGCTCCGGTATTGTTGGATCGTTTCCTGGATGATGCCGTGGAAATGGATGTTGACGCTATTTATGATGGTGAACGCGTGTTAATTGGTGGCTTGATGGAGCATATCGAACAAGCTGGCGTCCATTCAGGTGACTCTGCCTGTTCATTGCCACCTTATGAATTGGCACCAGAGCTTCAGGATAAGTTACGCGAACAAGTCGGTAAAATGGCGGAAGCCTTGGGTGTAAGAGGGCTGATGAATACTCAGTTTGCGATACAGGGTGAAGATATTTATGTGCTTGAAGTAAATCCAAGGGCATCACGGACTGCGCCATTTGTTTCTAAAGCCACCGGTTATCCGCTGGCTAAAATTGCCGCACGCGTCATGGTAGGGCAAACCTTGGTACAACAAGGCATTACCGAAGAACGAATTCCATCTTACTATTCAGTCAAGGAAGCCGTGTTTCCATTTGTTAAGTTTCCAGGGGTTGATCCTTTGTTAGGGCCCGAAATGAAATCAACGGGTGAGGTGATGGGCGTAGGGAAAACCTTTGGTGAAGCCTTTGCCAAGTCACAACGCGCGGCGGGCGTTAATTTGAATGATTCTGGTAAGGTGCTAATCAGTATCCGTGATGCCGATAAAGCCAAGGCGCCTGATATCGCCAGAATGTTGGTAGACAAGAAATATGAGATTGTCGCAACCGGTGGTACGGCAAAATTTCTTAAAGAAGCCGGTATCCCTTGTGAAGTGGTTTATAAAGTCAACGAAGGTCGACCTAATACGGTTGATATGATTAAAAATGACCAGATTCAGCTGATTATTAATACTACAGAAGGCAAAAAAGCAATTTCAGACTCTTTCACTATGCGTCGGGAAGCCCTACAGCACAGGGTAACTTATTACACCACGATGGCAGGTGCAAGAGCGGCGTGTTACGCGCTGGGTGAGCTGGATGCAGGTGATGTAAATTGTCTGCAAGATTTGCATAAAAGTCTGATTTAAAGAGGCAAATGCACGCATACATCGGTTTTTATGTGTGCCTTTTGTCCAAAAGATTATTAATGGAGTTTAAAAATGATTAAAGTACCTCTCACCGTTAAAGGTGCAGAAAAATTACGTGCAGAATTGGATGAATTAAAATCAGTGGTGCGTCCGCGTATTATTGCCTCCATTGCCACGGCTCGTGCGCATGGTGATTTAAAGGAAAATGCTGAATATCACGCGGCCAAGGAACAACAAAGTTTTGCAGAAGGGCGTATTGCTGAAATTGAAGGCAAGCTTTCTAATGCACAAATTATTGACGTTACCAAGGTAGATGCCAATGGCAAGGTGGTGTTTGGAGCAACGGTAGAAATAGAAGATATTGAGTCCGAGAGACGGGTCACGTATCAGATAGTTGGTGAAGATGAAGCCAGCATCAAGGAAGGTCGCATCTCAATTGGCTCACCCATTTCACGAGCGTTAATTGGCAAAGAGATAGAGGATGTTGTTACGGTTAAGGCGCCTGGTGGTAATGTTGACTATGAAATTATCTCAATTAAATACATTTAATTGAGGCGAAAAGGCCAGGTTAAAGACGCAGTTATTTTTTCTTTCGCCTTGGCTTTCCGGTTGGGAATGTGTATGCCTTACGTGAACCTATTGCCCCTTCTCCCGACGGGAGAGGGGATATAATACTTAAGCTGTTTCGTGCCTGTTTTTTACTTACTGGGATTCAATCGGTAAATAACAGCGATTTGACCAATGGATTGGATTAGCTCTGCGCCTGTATCGGTGCATATTTTTTCACTAATCGGCTTGCGATCATCGCGTTCTGCGCGGATTTTTACTTTAATTAATTCGTGGGTGTTAAGCGCCTGATCAAGCTCTGCCAGTACGGCGGCGGTAAGACCTGATTGCCCAATCATAACCACGGGTTTTAAAGTATGAGCTTGAGCTCGAAGTTTTTTCTTGTCTGCAGAGTTCACTCAGTATTCCTAAATCAAAAAGTTACTATACACTATACAACATATCATGGGTCGAAGTAAAAGCAGTAGTCGTTGGATGGCAGAACATTTTGAAGATGAGTATGTCAAAATGGCTCAAACACAGGGTTATCGCTCGCGTGCCGTTTTTAAATTAAAAGAAATTCAGGAAAAAGATCAACTGATTAAGCCCGGGATGAATATTATTGATTTGGGCGCAGCTCCCGGGGGCTGGTCGCAGCTTGCCCGGCAATTGATGGGTAAAAAAAATAAATTAATCGCGCTGGATATTTTGGCAATGGACGCGCTTGAAGGTGTTGATTTTATTCAGGGTGATTTTCGCGAAGAAGCGGTGTTGGAGCAACTCCATGCTGCGTTGGAGGGCGCACCCGTTAATCTGGTTATGTCAGATATGGCACCTAACATGAGTGGCAATAGAGGCGTGGATCAGCCGCGAGCCATTTATCTGGGAGAGCTGGCTTTAGATGCAGCAAAATCGGTTTTAACAAAAGATGGCAGCTTTTTGGTTAAATTATTTCACGGCGAGGGTTTTGAGGCATTTCAAGGTGAAGTGCAGCGCTGCTTTACAAAAGTAGTCATTAGAAAACCTAAAGCGTCAAGACCGCGAAGCAATGAAGTTTATATTTTAGCCAAAGGGTTTAAATAAACTTTAGTCGTCCTTATATCTACAAGCTAAGGAAGTTACTATGGTTTGGTGAGTTTCAGATAAATAACGACAGTCAGGGAAGTTAACTCCTGATATAATTACTCAGTTTTTTAAACCGAGAGCCGTACGGGGCTAGGGTGTTTTTGTGAATGATATGGTAAAAAATATAATCCTGTGGGTCGTCATTGCTGTTGTATTGATGTCCCTGTTTAATAACTTTGGCTCACAAGGAGAGAGGATTGATTCATCGTTATCATATTCGCAATTCATCGAGTCGGTGAAAGCAGGTCAAGTACAACAGGTGATGATTGATGAGCATATTATTAAAGGCAAGACCCAAGGTGGTCAGCTTTTTAAAACATATGCGCCTAACGATCCACATTTAATCGATGATATGTTGGCTAATGGCGTCGACATTAAAGCAGTTCCGCCAGAGCAACCTTCCATGCTGATGCAGTTGCTGGTCTCTTTTGGGCCTATGTTGCTGCTGATTGCTGTTTGGGTTTTCTTTATGCGACAAATGCAGGGCGGTGGTGCCGGCGGTCGTGGTGCCATGAGCTTTGGCAAAAGTAAAGCCAGAATGCTTGAAGAAGATCAGATTAAAGTAACTTTTGCAGACGTTGCCGGTTGCGATGAAGCAAAAGAAGAAGTGGTCGAAATGGTCGACTTTCTTAGAGATCCTGCAAAATATCAAAAGTTGGGTGGAAAAATCCCAAGGGGTGCCTTGATGATTGGCCCGCCTGGAACCGGTAAAACGTTGCTGGCCAGAGCCATTGCCGGTGAAGCCAAAGTACCGTTTTTTACTATTTCCGGATCTGATTTTGTGGAAATGTTTGTCGGTGTTGGCGCTTCCCGTGTTCGTGACATGTTTGAGCAGGCCAAAAAGCATGCGCCTTGCATTATCTTTATTGATGAGATTGATGCCGTAGGTCGTCAGCGTGGTGCCGGTTTGGGTGGTGGCAATGACGAGCGCGAACAAACTTTAAATCAGTTATTGGTTGAGATGGATGGTTTTGAGGGTAACGAAGGTATTATCGTTATCGCTGCAACTAATCGTCCGGATGTATTGGACAAGGCTTTATTGCGACCAGGCCGATTTGATCGTCAAGTGACAGTGGGTCTGCCTGATGTCAGAGGGCGTGAGCAAATTCTTAATGTTCATATCAAAAAAGTACCCATTGCTGATGATGTAGAAGTTAAGTACATCGCTCAGGGAACTCCCGGGTTTTCCGGTGCTGATTTGGCTAATTTAATCAATGAAGGGGCGTTGTTTGCCGCCAGAATGAATAAGCGGGTCGTCAGTATGTCTGACTTGGAAAAAGCCAAAGACAAATTGATCATGGGAGCTGAAAGGCACACCATGGTAATGGATGAGAAAGAAAAAAGAATGACGGCTTATCATGAAGCAGGTCATGCCATTGTCGGAAAATTGGTTCCTGAACATGATCCAGTCTATAAAGTCAGCATTATGCCTAGGGGACGTGCGCTTGGTGTGACCATGTTTTTACCGGAAAGAGACCAGTACAGTGCCAGCAAACAAAAGCTGGACAGTATGATTTCCAGTTTATACGGTGGCCGTATCGCCGAGGAAGTAGTTTTTGGCTGGGAACAGGTCAGTACAGGTGCTTCCAATGATATTGAGCGAGCCACTGAATTGGCAAGAAATATGGTGACTAAGTGGGGCTTGTCTCAACGTTTAGGGCCTTTGTCATACAGTGAAGAAGAAGGCGAAGTGTTTCTGGGGCGTTCAGTAACGCAACACAAAACAGTTGCTGAAGAAACCTCACATACTATTGATGAAGAGATTCGCTCATTTATTGACAGAAACTACGAGCGTGCAGAGCGACTCTTAAAAGAAAATATTGATATCCTGCATTCCATGGCATCAGCGCTAATGAAATATGAGACTATTGATAAATTTCAAATTGATGACCTTATGGCGCGTGTGCCGGTAAGAGATCCACAAGGCTGGGACGATAAGCCTCCGCGTGGTGATCATAATACTGATGAAGTTAAAGGTAAGGATGACAAAAAAAACGATAAGACAATAGGCCAAGCTGCCGAGCAAGGCTAACGTTTTTTACGTCGACTAAAAAAGGAGAGGCATCATGCCTCTCCTTTTTTTATGCACGATTATTAAGATGCAATCTACAGTTTAAAGGCATCAACTTTTTAGTGAGAAGCTTGAGCTTGTAAAATATCATCCATAACCTATGCTGGGTAGAAATTTCCAAGTTATCCAGATAATGAATTTTAGAATTATGACAAGAAAATATTTTGGCACAGATGGTATTAGAGGGAAGGTCGGTGAGCCGCCTATAACAGCAGATTTTTTATTAAAATTAGGTTGGGCGGCTGGAAAGGTATTTGCCAGTGAAGGGCATGGCTTTGTTCTGGTAGGCAAAGATACGCGCATATCGGGTTACATGTTTGAATCTGCTCTGGAAGCCGGCTTAACCGCTGCCGGTGTCGATACGCATTTGTTAGGGCCTATGCCAACACCCGGTGTCGCTTACTTAGCCCGCACATTAAGGGCGCAGGCTGGTATTGTTATCAGCGCTTCACACAACCCTTATTATGATAATGGCGTTAAATTTTTTTCAGTACAGGGAACCAAGTTACCTGATGATATAGAGCAAAAGATTGAGCATTATATCGACTCGCCAATGACCACGGTAGAGTCTTCAGAGCTTGGCAAAGCAAAGCGTTTGGTTGATGCAGCGGGCCGCTATATTGAATTTTGCAAGGCCAGTATTCCGACACGTTTTGATTTTAGCGGCATGAAAATCGTCGTCGATTGTGCAAATGGTGCCACTTATCATATTGCACCGCATGTGTTTAGCGAGGTAGGCGCGGAAGTTATTGTTATAGGCGCTGAGCCGAATGGCATTAATATAAATGACGAGTGCGGTGCAACCCAGCCAGATAAGCTGGTTGCAGCGGTATTGGCCAACAAGGCGGATATAGGTATTGCCCTGGATGGCGATGGCGATCGCTTGGTCATGGTTGATCATAAAGGTGAAATCGTTGATGGTGACGAGCTGATCTATATTATTGCCAAAGCCAGATTAGAGGCAGGGTTGATGTCGGGCCCTGTCGTGGGTACCTTAATGACTAATTTGGGTATGGAGCACGGACTTAAGCGCTTGGGAATTAATCTCCTAAGAGCAAAGGTAGGTGACCGTTACGTGCTGGAAATGATGTGCGAGCATAAAGGTATTTTAGGCGGGGAAAATTCCGGTCATATTATTTGCCTTGATAAAACGACAACAGGTGACGGAATTATTGCCGCCTTGCAGGTTATGGCTGAAATGCATGACAGTGGCAAGAGTTTGCATGAATTAAAATCGGGCATGCAAAAATACCCGCAAATTTTGATTAATATCAAAACCACCAAAAAGGTTGATATAGACACCGATGTCGCGATACAAAAGGCAGTCAGTGCCATCGAAGAAAAGCTTGGCGATACCGGCAGGGTGCTACTAAGAGCTTCGGGTACAGAGCCGCTTATTCGTGTCATGGTCGAAGGTGAGCAGGCAGATTTGGTCAAAAATTATGCTCAACAATTGGCAGAAGATGTTAAGAAATCAATCGATGCTTGAATTAGGGACTATTAGCCTATATCATAAGCGGTTTAGTTCTTTGTAGGAGTAATGTTGATGCGTCGGTCTCTGGTTGTCGGAAATTGGAAAATGAATGGAACTCTTGCGAGTGCTGAGTTACTTGCAAAAGGAATTATTGCCGGGTTAGAGGCAAGCAATGCAGATATTGCAGTCTGTGTGCCTTATGTTTACTTGCCTTGCGTCAGCGAATTGGTTAAAGATACCTCGTTGGCATTAGGTTCGCAAAATGTTGCAGATAAACCTTCAGGTGCTTATACCGGAGAAATTTCAGCCGCCATGCTGAAAGAGTTTAATTGCCAATATGCCTTGGTAGGACATTCAGAAAGACGTAGTTATTACGGTGATACTAACGAATCAGTGGCAGCACGATTTTGTCAGGCGCAAGAGCAAAACATTATTCCTGTTTTGTGCGTAGGAGAAACTCTGGAGCAGCGTGAACAGGATCAAACTTTTGCGGTGATTAATGAGCAACTTGATGCCGTTATTAATTTAGCCGGCATCGCTGCATTTAACGCCGCAGTGATTGCTTATGAGCCTGTTTGGGCCATAGGCACAGGAAAAACAGCAAGCGATGAGCAAGCACAGGAAGTTCATTACTATATTCGCCAGTACATTGCTGCTAAAGACCAGGCTATTGCCGATAAAATACAAATTTTATACGGCGGTAGTGCCAAGCCGGATAATGCCAAAGGCTTGTTTGCCATGCCGGATATAGATGGCGGCTTAATAGGTGGGGCTTCGTTGGATGCGGAATCCTTTTTAAAGATTTTTCAATCGATTTAGAACAATTTAGACTTTCATGTATCAGGTAATTATCGTTATTCATGTGTTGCTGGGATTAGGTATTATTGGCTTAATACTAATGCAGCAAGGTAAAGGAGCCGATGCGGGCGCAGCTTTCGGAACGGGTTCTGCCGGTTCTGTTTTTGGTGCACAAGGCGCAGCGTCATTCTTGTCTCGGGCTACCGCCATTATGGCGACTTTGTTTTTTATAACCAGCTTGGGTCTTGCTGTCATAAATGGACATAAAGGCGTCGCTTTTGATTTAATGGGTACGCCAGAATCTCAGAGTGAAACGTCTGCTCTTCCTGAAGTTGCTGGTGAAAAAATTGTTGCACCAGATCTCGCAGTTCCTTCGATTAAGGCTGAAGAAACGCCTGTGACACCTGAAGCTAAGTCAATTGAGCCAGTAAACGGCGCAGAGATGGAAACTTCAGTAGTGCCCAAGGCAGAAGAAATGAAGACAGTTAAAGAAAAATAATTAAATTATTTAAAATGTTTACGCCGATGTGGTGAAATTGGTAGACACGCCATCTTGAGGGGGTGGTGACGCAAGTCATGCCGGTTCAAATCCGGCCATCGGCACCAGATGTGCACCCAACGAGGTGCAAAGAAGTACAGTAAGAAACTAGAACCCGCGAGTCGTAAGGCTTAGCGGGTTTTTTATTGCCCAACGTAACACAACGAAATACAATAGCTATGGACAGTTATTGTAGTAACTTTTGCAGTAACTCGAAACGTAGTACAAAAGTTACTACAAAAGTTACTACAAATTCTACCTGGAGTTACTATATTGGCTAAAGATATTTTAAAATCTGTAACAATTCATAACGCTAAGCCTACTGATAAAGATCAACGACTTAACGATGGTGGTGGGCTATATTTACTTGTTAAAACTAATGGGGCTAAATGGTGGAGATTTACTTACAGTTTTGATGGCAAGCGCAAGAATTTATCTTTAGGCGTTTATCCCGTTATAGGCTTAGCTGATGCGAGACGAAAAGCAGAAACAGCCCGTAAACAAGTGAGTAATGACATAGATCCAAGCGGTATAAGAAAAAATACAAAAGTAGTTAAACAGTTACGGGTTGATAATGAAGTTCGTATTGCTGATGGTTTGCCCATACTAAACAGCTTTGCAGATTTAACGAGGCAATGGTTAACATCAATCGCACATCTCACAAACGCAACCACGCAAATTAAGAAAACCTCAAGACTTGAAAGGTTAGCCTTTCCGCTATTGGGAAACATGCCGATCAAAGAAATAAAATCATGTCATGTATTGGCAGCGTTAAAACCTTTGATAGACAAAATGCAGTTAGAAACAGCGCACCGGCTCCATAGTGAAATTGGGGCAGTCTTCGCTTATGCCATTGTCCATGATTTTACAGACTACGACCCTTCGCAACCGGTAGCCAAACAAATACCCGCACAAAAGATAAAACATCGAGCCGCCATAATAGATCCTGTTCTAGTCGGTCAGTTGCTCAGAGATATAAGCAACTATCGTGGGACTTTTGTTGTGCAGTTAGCGTTTAAAATATCCCCGTTACTATTCCAACGGCCTGGAGAGATCCGCCAATTACTTTGGTCAGATATAGATTTAGAGGCTAAAGAGTGGCGGCCTTATATATCCAAAACAGACTTTTATCACATCGTGCCACTATCAAAACAAGTCATAGCAATACTGGAGGAAATAAAACCACTCACAGGCAGCGGTAAATACGTGTTTCCGTCCAGTCGAGGTGATGGCCGGCCAATGTCGGATAACACAATCCGATCAGCCCTAAATTCATTGGGCTATGATGCCAACACGATGACGGCGCACGGATTCAGAACGACAGCGTCAACACTACTCAATGAACAAGGTTGGAGTCCTGATGCTATCGAAAGGCAATTAGCACATTCACCAAGAGATCAGGTAAGAGCCGCTTATAACCGGGCGCAATATTTAGACGAACGCCGACGCATGATGCAATCATGGGCCGACTATCTGGACGGTTTAAAATTAGGCGCTCAAGTAATCCCGATAAGAAAACCCGCTTAGCTAAAGCCAAGTAACCATCTACCCCCCCCCCGCACCCTTCAAAAGCCCCACGCCAGGTAGCGGGGGGGGGTTGCCTTGCCGATATTTTTTACCCAACGCTTTGATGCCACCATCCGCCGGTTAATTATCCCTGCCTGCCGGCACTTGCCAAAGAGGCATGGTCAGCAAATAAAAAGGGAATGTATATATATTTTTTTGGGGTTTTTGGGAACTAAAGAATAATATATAGATAGAATGCAGCCTACAGACAAAAAAACGGTTCCCAAAAGCTTGGGAACTTTTGATTTTTTTTGGGGTTTTTGGGAACTTTTTTGGGTTTTTTTGGGAACTTTAGCAGTAAATTTCTAAAAAACAGCGTTATCGCACCGGAAAAAACGCTTGCTTGTCCGGCTCCATAGGCATAAAAACGTTAAAACCCAAGCAATCAAAAGCACAATGGCACTTCCCAAACCTAAAGGAACCCTGAAGCCTTTAGTAATTAATTTCTAAAACACCCTCATCACCCTGAAAAATGATGGTTTGTCCCTATCAACCAGCAAATAGCGGATAAATCACTATGATTAAATTGTATCCCCGAGCCTAGTTTTAGCGGATGAACGCCGGCACCCTTACCAGCTGGCTTGGGGATCTTTTTAAGGGAAGACGCAAAGGGGGCGTTTGATGCCTGACGAAAAATCACCACCAATCCCATTGGATCATGCCATCCATGAAATTTGGGCACTAAATCGGTTGGACTTGTCTGGAATGATAGCCTTGGCAGAATCCGGCGATGAAGACGCGAATAAATATTTGATGAAATTGTCTGCCTACCATGTCGATATCAATCACGAATCACCAAAACTGTTGAAGAAATACATAGCTCGCAAATTACAGGAAGCATGCAAATCTGGCGATGCCAACAAAGCGTTTGGATTTACTCAAGACAAAATAAAACGGCGAGGTAAAGCCAAATCAACCTATCTTAAAAAACAGCAACAATGCAGCATTGGTTACCGAGTGGCGCAACTCCGTAATGAAATGCCAAGCGATAAAAAAGCCCGTGATTTGGCGGCTGAGGAGTTTGGAATAAAAGATTCAAATGCGCGTTATTGTTTTGAAAAATATATGAAAGTGTAAAAAACGCGGGTGTTTTTTACACGGTAAGTTGTTGCTTTCAGGGCTGGCATGCTCATAATGGGTAACCTTATTAACCCAATAAGGCCTATTACTATGTCACAAGCCACCACACAAACCAAAAAACCCAGAAAAAAACACACTTACATCCCCCAACCTTTACCGCCAGAAGGAGTCGTGCGGAAGCCGTCAGTCCTGGCGGTTTTGGGAATCTCAAGCAATGCCTTGGACAATGGCATAAAAAAAGGCCTTTATCCGCCTGGAACACTTTTGTCGCCACGGTGCCGGGTATGGCCCGTTATTGAGATACGCGCTTTTTTGGCGTCGCTTGAAAATGGGGGGCGCAGCCATGAGCAAAGATGAACCCCTTACCAAGCCAAGCCGCGAAAACCGCCGCAACAAAAGACGCTGGAAACTAACCGAGTTTACACAACGCGTGTTTACTGATACCAATAATGGCGTTATACTGTGCTTGTCGTGCAAAAGTACGACCGGGATTAGAACACCGAACAAGGCCACAATAGGCCACTATCAAACGTGGTTTTTTTGTACCCATCAAAAACACAGATCAATTTTGTCATGGTGGGGAATATTGAGCAGACCCTCAAAAGTCTGGCCGCGCCTTGGCGGTAGTTCTAACTCGATACTTCCCACCGCCCAACGATTAGAACCATTGGGCGGCGGCTTATACCTTCTACAAGGAGCACCGCTATGATCACCACAACACAGGGCAACAGCGCCCAAGCACCCAACACAGAACCGCCTGCTTTAACCCCAAGCCAAACCAAGGAAGCCGCACAGAACTTAAAACTGTCAAGAACCAAAAGTGACCCGCTATCAAGAGAAAGTGACCCGTCCCCCGCCTCGTTAAGACATCCGATCTATGACAAGCAGAAGGCCCACGCTCAAACCGAGCAATCAATCAAAATTAATACAGCACGCCGTATTCCGCTTAGCGACATAATCAAACAACAGAATCAGGAAAGAGGCCTGGAGCCTTTAGTGCTAGAACCTGAGTTATTGTTAAAGCGCATTAGTAATGGCGGCCATAGCGGGAAGTTTTTAGCCGACGCTTTCATAAGCGCCTATCGAACCAGCAAACCCTTTCTGCATAGCCTTGGAGAACTTAACAAGCTGGATTCCGAAGCCTTCCGGCTCTTTCATGAAATCCTGCATATCCGGCATATTGCAGGCTGGAGCGACGACCATCTTTATCAGATTGAAAAACAAATTTTGATGGTTCGGGGTATGAAATGAACACCAACACTCAAGCAGAAATCGAGCAAGAAACCCTCAAATTAAATCCGGATTTCGGACATAGGCTATTGGCATTCAACAGTTTTGACAGGTTTAGCTTAACCGACTGCATCGGCATGATGACTGATAGAGCCCTCGGCGTTTTACATTTGTTATCGGGACAGTTTGAAGATGATAACTACCGGATGTCAGATGCTCTTATTTGTGGCGCTATAGATGCCACGATACAAGAAATTGAGGACATAAAGGCCATTATCAGAGCCTATCATCAAAACGAAAACTCGAAACCGCCGGCATAAAAAAACCCACACCGAATCCACCAATTCAATGCGGGTTTTTAAAAATCCAACAACCATAAACGCAGGGTTATTTTACTCTATGGGACGCTGGATGTCACCCGCAAGGAGCACAAGAAATGAATACTTACGAAATTTTAGACGCCTTTAAAAAGGCGATTCAAGACACAGGAAGCCAACCACCGGAACACATCAACGCCGACGGTAAATTGCACCGCTGTCACATCGAGGGGCAAAAACAAGATACCAAAAACGGCGCTTATTTTTTGCACCTGGACGGCAAACCCAATGGCTATTTTGAAGACTTTGCCACCGGCATAAAAATAAAATGGAAAGCCGCTGGCAATGCCAAACCGGCAAGCCAGGCAGAGCGTGAGGACTTTGCAACCAAAAAGGCGCAAGCCGAACAACAGCAAATGCAAAAATACGAACAGGCAGCAATTACAGCACAACGCCTGCTTGATACGGCCAAACTGTTAATAAATCCGGATCACCCTTATTTAATCAAAAAACGGGTTAAGCCCTATGGCGTCTATCGCCTTAAAACCTGGCACAAACGAATTAAAAACGAGGCCGGCCAGTGGGTAAGCCTGGACATTCCCAATGTCCTGTTAATCCCTTTGATTGACCTGTACGGCAAAGTCTGGAACGTACAAGCAATTTTCGAAGAAGCACATCCGGTGTTAGGGCGTGACAAGGATTTTTTGCCCGGCGGTCGTTTGGGCGGGCTCTTTCATGTTATAGGCCAAGCCACTAACGACGAGCTTATCATCTGCGAAGGTTTTGCCACCGGCGCAAGTCTACATGATGCCACCGGCTTTCAGGTTTTGTGTGCCATGAGCGCAGGAAACTTGCTACCCGTAGCCCAAGCAGTACGCGCAGCAGATCCAAAAAAGAAAATCGTGTTAGCCGCCGATAATGATGACCTAAAGCCGGGTAATCCGGGCGTGACAGCCGCAAAAAAAGCCGCGCGGGCCGTGGGCGGTTTTTTGGCTATACCGCCGACTACTGGCGATTTTAACGACCATACAAACCAAGGCGGCGGCCAATGAGCTCAAAAAATAAACCGTCAACGATTTTGGACGTAATAAAAACAGCGCAACCCGTCTCAGATAATTTGGACGTCGATAAATTTTCCGACCGCCGCGTAGGTGATTTTTGCATTAGCGATGGCCGCATTTGGTTTATGCGTAAAGGTCGGGATTTTAAGGACGGTAAGCCCGTCGAGATACCGACCGCGCTAACCCATAATTTTATTGCACTGATAGACGAGCAATTTAATTATGATGACGGGATTCAATCCACCACGGCCTTTGCCATTATCGGCAGGCATAAAAGCGGGCGTTTGCTTTCAACTCTGACAATCCAATCCCATCAATACAGTGCCATGCAATGGCCGGTCAAACATTGGGGCGCATTGTCCATAATCGAAGCCGACGCAGCCACGCCACGCCGACTGGCAAACGGTATCATGATTTTATCGGGCGACATAGCAACCAGCACAATTTATCAATATACCGGCTGGTGTTTGATTGATAAAGAATGGTACTACTTAAGCGCCTCAGGAGCCTTGGGGGCAAACGGTTTAGACACTACTATCCGGGTTGATCTGGGCGCAGGACGTTTAAACCATTACAGGTTACCCGCACCGAATAAAGAGCCACGCCAAGTAGCCAGGTTCTTATTCGACCTCTTGGGTATTGCCCAAAACAAGCCGGCCGTCGGTGTCACATTATTCTGTTGTGTTTGTCGGGCGGTGTTGGGCGAGCTTGTACCCACTGATTTTTCAGTGTTTTTTGCCGGGCTCACAGGATCAGGTAAAACCGAATGTGCAGCCATAGCACAATCTTGTTTTGGGGATTTTAATTCCAGAAATTTACCGGCCAGTTTCAAAGATACGGAGGGCGCATTAGAATTAAAAACACATCGAACTAAAGATGCTCTTTTGGTCGTCGATGATTTAAAACCTGGAACGTCGCGGAAAGAAAAAGATGCCAAAATTGCCAAGTTTGATTATTTGGTGACCGCGTCGGCGGATCAAATGGGGCGCTCAAGATTAACCCCGGACGCCACCGAAAAAGCCGCTTATCATCCGCGCTGCATGGTTTTGATAACCGGCGAATATATCCCCGATCAGTCCGCCTCAACCTTGGGGCGCTTGTTGGTCATTGAAATGACGAGGGACGATATTGACTGGAGCAACATGAGCCGCTTGCAGGATATGGCCGCACAAGGCCGCTACTGTGAAGCTATGACCCATTTTATTCAATGGTTGGCGCCCAAAATCCCTGAAATGAAGGACACGTTTAGAAAAACATTACAGACCGCCCGTGATGATGCCTTGCAATCGTCGGATAAATTCGCAGGCAGCCACCCAAGAGCCGCCGACATTTATGCTTCCATGAAATGCGCGAGCGACTTGTATCTTGATTTTGCCGTGGAAGTTGGTGCCATTGGTAATATTTTGTTGGGACAGTACGCCGGAACAATAGACCTCGCTTTAAAATCCGCGATAAGAGCACAGGCACAATTTCAAAAAGATTCCAACGAGGTGGAGGTGTTTTTTAGTTTATTGCGGTCGTGCTTTGCAGGTGGTGAATGCCATGTAAGCGATTATATAAAGCAAGGCCCACCAAAATTCCATCCCTTTGTTTGGGGATGGCGGTCGTCGACTGAAGACCATTACACCAAGCAAAATTCAAAAAATGAAAATCAGGACGAAAGCGAGCAAAAAAAAGACGTACTATTTCCGGCCGGGCAAGGGCTGAATATAGGGAGCATTAAGCAGATACCCGATGACAAAGACACCGAGAAAGAAAACAAACTTGCCTCGGAGTTATGGCTGGATGCCGGAAATACTTTTAAGGTAATCCAAAAACTCGCAACGGCACAAAACGAGCCCTTCCTTTTGAATAAAGCCGCCTTGTGGAGGCTCTTAATGCATGCGGGTAAGTTGGCTAAATTCACAACGAACAAAGATGGCAGCAAACGGCCAGATTGCAGAGTTAAAGTAGCGGGATCAAATGCCTGGGTGTTAATAATCCCCAGTGAGTTGATTAGGGATGTTGGGGTGGATGATGACTAAATATCCGCCGGTTAACAATTTAATGGACTTGATTGATTACCAAGCCAACGGTTATGAGCCTCCAAAGGATTTACAAGATTGGCTCTTGCAAGTCTGGGAGCACTGGCAGTCTGGCCAGTCTTTAAAAGATGCCTTTCAAATAGCCGATAGCCAGGCCGAGCGGCGCGAACGGCGCAATATTGAGCTTTGCAAATATGCGGCCATGCTGGGCAATCGCAGCATTTGGATGAAGGCAAAAATTATTGGTCAAGAGGTTAAGAAAATCAGGCAAGGCCGGCGTGACTGTGACGAGCAGTTAAAAGCAATTGATAAAATAGCCAAAATCCCTGGATCCCGAAAGCAAATTATTCGCATACTCCAAGGAGAAAATAGGGACATTTAACCCGGCTTCCAATGTCCGCAATGATTGAAGTACCATATTTCTAACGGTTACCATCAATCACAAACAGGACATTTACTATGGCAACGCCTACTTATTTGAACTCAACAGAGCAAAACTTACAATTTTTTTCATTGGCCCAAAAAAAATCGATACGGCATGAGCTGCTGGCTTGGAAAATTTCGGACAACGACCAACCAAGCCCGATTCTATTTCCAACGCCGGAATTGGGTTCAACTATCGTTTACCAAATGGGAAGCACCGAGCGCGTCGTAGACCTGCATACCGGCGTCGCATACCTAAATATGAACGTCGCTATCGAGTCGCAGTCATGAAAATCCAAAATGCATCATCTGACAGCCGCGATCCGCTTGGACGGGCAGTTTCAATGCGACCCAGCCCGGGTGATTTGCTCGCTAGCGTCCCCGATAGCGAAG
Organism: Methylococcaceae bacterium; assembly: GCA_037129595.1. Taxonomy (GTDB): domain Bacteria; phylum Pseudomonadota; class Gammaproteobacteria; order Methylococcales; family Methylomonadaceae; genus Methylobacter_C. Next base: position 47,408 of record JBAXUR010000005.1, read on the forward strand.
CAAAACGACTTTTACAAAACTTTATTAGTATCAGGAGTGGCGTAAGCCTAACTGGGGCGCCAAAAGCCCATGAGCTTGCTAAAAATTCAGACTTGAACCCCGGCTCGCTGTTTCGGTATTTTGCCCAACGCAACGCGCTATCAAGCTCTGATTTGCCGACAATTATAGACCAGGTCGTTCAAAAACTGCCTGTGCAGGAACAGCAACCCCTCCACCGGAAGCTTGTGCGTTTTATCAAGGCCGTGGACTATAAGCCGCACGATTTATTGATTACGCTCGATAATCTTCGAGTCGAGATTGTGGGTGAAGTTTCAGAAATCCGACAAACGCCACTCTCTGGCCAGATGGTCACTGGCTCAATAAAAAGCCACCGGGCGCGGATTGTTTTTTCCCGCCAGGCACTCTTGAGCGGTGTTGTGTCCCTCAACGATTTGCCCAAGCTTTTAGTTGATGCGGCTTATCGTAGCGAGGCGGAGGACGTTTATTCAGTGTTGGAATCGAACGCCAACTTGCCAGACGGAGCGGCCTTGTTTACCGAGGATAACACCGCTCACGGCTCCAGTCTGGTTGACTTGTCCGCCGCACTAACAGTTTTTCGCAACCAAAAAACCACGGTAAATTCCAGTGAGTATAGCTGTCTGGAGCCGCGATATTTTGTCGTGCCACCGTCCCAAGAGATTGCGGCTTACAAAGAGCTTTTTAGCTGTGGCTTGACCGGTAAAATTGAAATACTCAGCACTGCTTTCGTGAGTTCAACCTATTTAATGAGTGACCCGACGCAATGGCCGGCATTGATCCGCTTGGCATTGACCGAAAATCCACACGTTGAAACGAAGTCAGCCGGGTTTGATAGCGATGACGGGATTGCCATTGATTTGTACAATGACTATGTCATATTGCCTTGCTCCAGGCTTGGAGCCGTTAAACTGGTGGTAACGCCAGCATGATAACTTCATATTACAAAAATACGCCAGGAGAAATACGGTCGTTATTGATTGATACAAACCGATCAGGCAACAATAGCGCCCCGGTCGATATGGATGAAATCATGGCCATCCTGCATACTCTGGAAAGCCGAGCCCTTGCGTTTAAAAAACAAGGCGGCGATCCTTGGATATTGCGACGCGTTAGTGAACGCCTTGAAGCGTTATCGAGCCAGTTGGTAACAAGATGAAACTCAAGCGGAAACGCGATGTCCGTGGTTTGGTCGAAAAGGCGATCCGGATAGCCAGGATGCCACCCAGTATTACGAACACACCAACAGATGACCTGATGGCGACTTGCCACTTGTTAGAAACCCAAGCAGTCTCTTTTAAAGCCGCAAAAATTGCAAATTTTGAAGTTCTACACGATATAAGCAAAAGATTAACGTCGTTATCTAACCAGTTGGCAACAAGATGATGACAGCAAAAAATTAACGAAACTCAACAATGCGGCATGTTTCCTCGTGTCCGTACTGCTTGGCCACGTTTTTTCCAAGTTTTTCGTGGGGGTAAAATAAAACTTGGTTTTAATTTAAGAATTATTGGCGTTTTTTGATATGAGCGCCAATATGACGTTTTTCCGGCTTTCCGTCCCTCAAAATAAACCGGCTTTAATTTCTGGAAATATTATCAAAGTAATAATTTTTAAACACCTTGGTAATAATTGCTAATGAGAAAATGCACAAGGAAACAGGTGGGCGCATGTCCTAACCGGTCGCAACACATACGCCTCATAATCCTGAGCGGGGATGACTCACAGTTACAGCCACCTACGGTTTAGTAGGTCGGTCACCCCCTCAACGCCAAAACCGGATTCAGCGGCAGGCAAGTGTAGATTGAACTGATAAAAACAAGCAAGGTTTTCTGGCCGGAAAAACAGTGGTTTTTTGCCTGAAATAGATTGATTTGCCTATCAGCTCCCAAAAAAACCCCAAAAAAAGCACCCAAAACCCCAAGAAAAAGTAAAAAACCCCAAGCCTTTGGGGCCTCTTAAAGCCCCGCCATTCGTGGCCTGCAATGCCAAGTTCCCAAAAACCCCAAGTTTTACACTATACATACACATATATACTTGTAAAACACAGGCCTTTGATACCGAAAAAACCGAGTTTAGTATCTCCAGTCGTCACTACCTACCCTTAAAAAGGGCGCTTTCTTACCCGCTTGAGGAAAGTCCAGGAAGTACCTTAAGCCTTGGCGTCTAATATTGTTTAGCATGAATCAACTTAACAAAGGACGCCAAGTTGTGGGGCTACCCAATAGAGTTTTATTTTGGGGCGCGGGGGATTAAAACGACGAGTCTTAAAAAAATAATGTAGTAACTTTGTCAGTAACTTTTATATTCTTGGTCTACAGGCCTTTATATTCAAGCTTTTCAAATCCGGCCATCGGCACCAGTTAGGCATTCAGCGAAGTGCAAAGAAGTACAAAAACCCGCAAGTTATATGGCTTGGCGGGTTTTTTATTGTCCAACGAAATGCAACCAGATACAGCCATATTCAACTAAAAGTATGTCCTTATTCGTGTCCTTTCCTATAGTGATAAAAAAAGGACACAATCGAAGGTACGAAATGGCTAATAATATCAATAAAGACGAGGTCTACAGGGCAGCAAAGTCAAAAGAAAAAGATTACATGATAAATGACGGCGGCCTGTATTTTTTTGTAGGTAAAAACGGGGCTAGGTTGTGGCGGTTTGTTTATACCTTCGATAAAAACAGAAAGAAGCTGGCGTTAGGTATTTATCCTGGCATTACTTTAGAAGCAGCAAGGCGCAAGTCGGAAGAAGCACGGGGTAGTATTGAAAACGGTATTGACCCGGGAAAAATCAGAAGCGAACAAAAAAAGCCAAACAATTGGCAATTTCAAATATTGATCGGGTTAGTGAGGGTTTGCCAATATTAAACAGCTTTGCAGACTTAGCGCGTCAATGGCTGGAATCAATCGCACATCTAACAAACGCAACCACGCAAATTAAGAAAGTCTCAAGGATTGAAAGAATGGCGTTTCCTTTGTTGGGTGCCATTGCCATAAAAGACATAAAATCATCTGATGTGCTGGCAACGCTAAAACCCTTGATCGACAAAAAACAGTTATCGACAGCTCACAGGCTACACGGTGAGATAAGCGCCATTTTTGCTTATGCCATTGTCCATGACTTTACCGACTACGACCCCGCTCAAGCTGTTATTAGACAGATCCCCGCGCAAAAAATTAAGCACAGAGCCGCCATAATAGACCCTAATCTGGTCGGGCAGTTACTTAGAGACATCGGCAACTATCGAGGAACCTTTGTTGTTAAATCAGCTTTCAGGTTTTCGCCGTTAGTATTTCAACGCCCTGGAGAGATACGTCAATTATTATGGGAGGATATAGACCTAGAAGCGCGTGAATGGCGGCCGTACATTTCTAAAACAGACTTCCATCACATCGTACCCTTATCAACGCAAGCCATAGCCATATTGGAGGAAATAAAACCCCTTACCGGTGGTGGTCAATAAGTTTTTCCTACAAGCAGTGGTAATGGACGGCCAATGTCAGACAATGCGATAAGGTCGGCTTTACAGTCTCTTGACTATGATTCTGATGTAGTGATCGCCCACGATTTTAGAACCACCGCGTCAACGCTACTTAATGAACAAGGTTGGAGTCCGGACGCAAAAGAAAGGCAATTAGCCCATGCACCACGCGATTCAGTTAGAGCCGCTTATAACAGGGCGCAATATTTGGACGAACGCCGCAGGATGATGCAATCATGGGGAATATCTGGAGGGCTTAAAGAATAGTGCTCAAGTAATCGCGCTTAAAGCTAAGAGCTATTAGTATTATATTATTTTTTTTTTTAAAACTTTATTAAAAAAAGAGTCATATCCATCACAACCGACTGTTTAAAGGGCTGTAGAGATTTTAACCCGTCACTAACCCATCACTAAAACCGATAAACACCGATAACAGGATAATAACCACCCATAACCACAGATGATATAATCACCTTAAGCTACACGCAAGCGCACCTGATACCAACTAAGAGGCCATACCATGAGTGCTATAATTTTTGATACCCTACATTTTGCCAATAAACTCAAGTCCGTGGGTTTTACGGATGAGCAGGCACAAGTAATAACAGAGTTACAACGCACCGCCACAGACAATACGCTGGAGCAAGCAAGGCATGATTATCACCTTGATGATGTCGCCAAGCGTGACTTAAAAGAAATGGAAACGGCACTAAAGCATGATTTAGAAAAGGTGGAGATCAAGATAGAACTGTTAAGGGCAGATACGGGGCGCTTAATTGCCGAAAACAGAGCAGACTTGACCCGCTGGATTATTGGCGCTGGATTCCTGCAAACGACTTTGATTATTGGCGTACTGCTAAAAATATCACATCTGATATAATCACCTTAACCGCTTACAAGTTGGCATCATTACCCAGTTTCCGGTTATTCCTTCGTAATGAATTGCACCTTAACCTCAGATACCGAGTTACGCAATGCCAGTTGGCAGGCGGTCAAGTTGGTGATTCATGTCAACAATAAGCCAGGGAATGATGGCGTCAGGGATTGCAAAATCATACTTTAATGTGTTGTGGAAAGCCCTGTCCCTTGGTCACTTAAAAGTGACGCTATGTAAATCGTAGCCGGTAATGCGATAATATAAGCATTACCAACTTAAGAGGATGCCTCATGAAATTTAACCCCTGTATTGATAAATGCACTTCTGAAGGCACTCATTGTCAAGGTTGTGGTCGTTCATTTGAAGAAATAGCCGACATCAAAAAACTGGTAATTTCGATTGTCAATTTTATACAAAGCCAAGATTATGAGAATAGTGAAGAATTTGTCAGCACGCTTAGCAAAAGCGTACTTAAAAAATTGAAAAATTCAGCGTAAAGTTACATAAAAATCCCTAATTGGGGAAATCCAAAATTTTCGTCATTCCGGTAGGGAAGTCGAAATCCAGAGCCATGGATGGTTTATACCAATTGCCTGTCACTCAAGTTAAGTATCTTATAGCCACAGCCTTTCGATTATTCATCGGCATCCATGCCGGTATGATGGTGTAGGCAGTAGTTTTTTGCCAATCAGGTAGAGATTGGGTGAGGGCATTATTTCGGTCTGAGATTTTTGAGTATTTCTTCCAAGGGAACCAGGTTCATGGTCATTCTAAATAAAACATCATTGTTCTGTAACAAGCCATAACAATGATAGGTTCTTAGCATAATATTGGTCTGGTTTAAGGTGTTCTCACTGGATTCAGGAAGTTGCTTGACTAAGATATGCAGTTTGTCATTATTTTTAAGTTGGCTTACATGCTGCCGGTCTACTGAAATTTCATGAGACGTGTAAACCATAGGGTTAAGTTTAAAATCATGATTTTCTAATTGCGCTTTTTCCAGTAAGGCGCCAGAGCTCAAGCTGCAAGGAAATATTTCCGGGTAGTGCGCAACATGCGTTAACTCATCAAAATAATCGGACTGCTCGGCTAAAGACCCCGATAGAAAGTTTTTAACAGAACCGTTATTCATAAACTTCCGTTTAAGGAAATAAGGGGAGTCAGGAATCATCGTGCGGTCAGGGATGCTGTTAAGGTCAGGTAGCTTGTTAAATTTTGTCTCGGCTAAAAATAGCGGCATTTGTGTTTCTTTTTTAAACCCCAGCAATACCGTTTTGTCATCGGATTTCATGGCAATACGATTGCCCAGCGTCAGGTTGGGAATGGTTTTAATGAGGGTTTTTTTAATATCCAAATAAACAGGCGTTCGGGGTCTGACAGCGTTAACAAACGTAATTTGGTAATTACTGAAGCGCAGATTATTTTCGGCGATAATCCGGTTTTCATAATGCGCTTCCCGATATAGGCGCATTTGGTACTCAATGAGTGTGTTGAGTTGATAGCCCAGAACGATAGGGCCTCTAAACGGATTATGAGTGACTTGTAACCATTTATGCTTGTCATGAAACAAATTAAAGTCATCTGTGGCGTTACGAGCCACCTCAATATGAATCTGGTCAAAAGTGAATGGTTGATCTATCATTTTTTTTGCTGGTAAGAGTGTAATTGCTATTTAAGTGTTTAGGGTCACCGATTAGCCCGCTGTTGTCAATAAAGCCGATAAAATCCCAGCGGGTCATATTGCAATGCAGTGTTCTTAGTTCAACGCAAATTTATTAAACTATGTTATTTAACGCGGTTTAATAAAAAAAACTGGCTCAATTAAAGCTGAAAGCTTCAATAGCTTTCAAAATGTGAGATTTATAAGTATTTTTTCTCCCGTTTTAGTTCGGTATGTCATTAATTCCACGAAAAAGAGTTAATCTGATCACGGATTAACGCCGACGATTAATTAAACTATGTTATTTAACACAATAAATCGACTAAAGTGTGTCATATAACATAGTTTAATAAAAAATTACCTCTATTTAAAGCCCAAAGCCAGTACTTATGCAGCTTTAGAAACTTGGTATATAATATGCTTATAAATTATATACGGAATACTCCGCTCAAACATAACCCGACTACACTTGCGATGTTCACTCGACTATTTGTTAACGAACAAAAAAACAGTTTTTTTTATTCGTCATTGTTTCATCCATTCTTTCGCTATTGCCATTGCAAGCTGTATTGGCAACCACGTCGTTCGCACGACAAACCGGTGAGCCCTGTACAGCTTGTCACATGCAAGCTTATGGGCCTTGGTTAACGCAATACGGACAAAAATTCAAGCTTGATGGCTATGTCGCCGGTCATGCCAATAAATTACCTGACGTGATAAACCCGTTAGCCGTCCAAATAATAGGATCGGTGACTAATACACAACAGAACAATGATAGCGATGCGTATTACAGCAATACCGCAGGACATTCAAATTCCAACAATAATGTGCTGGCTGACTGGGCAGCGGTGTATTACACCGGTCGGATTACCGATAAAATCGGCAGCTATCTTCAGCTGAACATCAATCCGCAAGCGGGACGTTCGGTTAGTCTTGCCATGGCGGATATACGCGTTGCCGATCACGCAACCTTCAGAGGCAACGCTATCACTTATGGACTTACCGTAAACAATGCGCCAACTATATCTGATTTTTGGATGACGACACCTGCGTGGATGTACCCTTACACTCAATCCTCAGTGACCATAAAGCCAGTCGCTCAGCCTTGGCTGCAATCTTTGATGGCGGGTGCCAATACGGCTGGTGCAACCGCTTACACAATGATCAATAATCATCTCTATCTTGAAGCGGGTGGCTACACGTCTCAATCGCAAAATATGGCACAAGGTTTGGGCGTTTGGAATGCCGGATCTCAAAGTCAAGGGCCGCAAGGCGGGCTTATTGACGGTGGCGCACCTTACTGGCGGATGTTTCTGCAGCACAGTATCGGTCCACATACCATGATGATTGGAACTTACGGCTTGGCAGCCAAAGTAATTCCCTATTATTCAAATGGCATTGGTACGAATTCTTATGTGGAATACAACGCTGACACAAATTACTCGTATATGATGGATGACAATAACATGTTGATGGCGATGGCCAAATATACGCACGACACTATGAAGATGGATGCCTCTCAAGGCCAAGGTTGGGCAAGTAATACCAGTAACTATCTCGACAGCGTGATGATGATGGGAATGTGGACTTATAAGCAGACTTATAACCTGTCGGTGGGCTGGAACTATATGAAAGGCAGTTCAGACATGACGCTTTATAACGGAGCTGTGAATTATAATCCTGATAACCCGGTTAATCCCGTATTCGGAAGCGCCAACGGCTCGCCAAACACCAATTCGTTTCTTTTCGAAGCCGACTACATACCTTTCGGTAAAGGCACTTCCATGACCGACCCGTATTTAAATATACGTCTTTCGATGCAGTATTGGGCCTACACTCAATTTAATGGCGCATCTTCAAACTATGACGGTGCAGGGCGTAATGCGGCAGGGAATAACACGCTGTATTTTGTCGGCAACGTAATGTTTTGATTTTACTGACTTCCTATGAAATATAATTTTAAAATGACCGCTTTTTTTATGGCAACATCGTTAGTGTGCCTTTTTGTTACCGGCCTTTCTTATGCGGCGGATGACTCGGGTGCTTCGCACGTCGATCATCATAAACATGCGGGCGGACACATGCACATGCAGCATGGGAGCGATGATGCCGAGATGGATCCTAATAGTCCCCGTTTTGCCAATGCTAAAAAAATCGCAGATAAAGCCTGTAGCGATTGCCACGGAAAAGCAGGTATCAGCAAAACCGATGATAATCCAAATCTTGCCGGACAAGATGCCCTGTATTTCTGTAAGACGATGTATGACTATCGTAGCAGGGCGCGTAATTTGCCACCCATTAAAAATGACGATGGACTCTATGTGCCGACCATGAATGAAGTTGTAGACAAGCTGAGTGATCAGGATATTGTCGATTTATCTGAATATTATGCGCATCTGCGCACTCATTAAAGTGTAGCCCGACGATGACAGAATCAACCCTATTTCGCACCTTAGCTATTTTTTCACTGTGCTTGTTTGTAACCGGACTCTCCGGTTGCTCTGTTTTTGGTAAACAATCCGCAGTTGTTACGCCTGCAGAGGCAGAAAAAACCGCTTATTATCAGTGCGGCGGTTGTCATGGCCCCGCAAATGTCCGCGTTAACTTTATGACCCCTAATATAATGGGTCAAAAAAAGGGCTATCTGGCTCAAACATTACGTGATTATCGCGATAAAAAACGTATTGAACCCCTGATGAACGGAGTCATCGCAACTATGAGTGATCAAGAGATTGACAGTTTGGCCACTTATTTTTCCAATACCCTGCCTGATAATAAATAAACATAAAAGCGGCTTTTTTGTTTAGGCTACCAACTTAAGCCCGGGCAGATAGCTTTCCGGGAACGCCGATCCCCAGCTCGGCACGGGATAGTCAAACCGATTACTAACTATTGGTGACTACGCCTGGCTGGGGCTTAGCGCTCCCGGAATCAATAGGCCAGTTTTATTTATCTGTCCCACTTTAAATAGGTAGCCCTTGTTTAGGATTAGTGCTTCAGATAATGGTATTATTGTAAAAAATTCAACTTAATGACTCCTGTCTTAACCGATTACCTATGAGCCTAAACAATCCTAAGCGTATTTCTTTGATGTTTGCTTGCGCGACAGTAAAAAGCAGGTAATCTCTATGAAAGTAAAGCTGAAAATTTGGGATTGGCCGTTGCGCCTGTTTCACTGGTTGCTGGTATTGGCAGTCCTAGGTGCTTATGTTACCGGCAAACTTGGCGGATTGTTGACTGAATGGCACAGTCGCTTGGGTGGACTGGTTTTGGGCTTACTGATATTTCGGTTTATTTGGGGCGTTATCGGTACTACCCATGCCCGATTTTTAAATTTTTTCCCCAGTTTTTCACGACTCGCCGCCTATTTTAAAGGTGGCTGGCAAGGTGCAGGTCATAACCCTCTTGGTGCGTTGGCTATTATTGCCAAGCTGACAGTATTATTGCTTTTGGTTGGTACAGGCTTGTTTGCCAATGATGACATTGGCTTTGAAGGGCCGTTGTTTCATGGGGTAAATAAAGATTTGAGCGACAAGTTAAGTGGCTGGCATAGCTGGCTAGTCAACTTGATGTTGGGGTTGGTTGTTTTACATGTAAGCGCCATCATCTTTTATCAGTGGGTAAAAAAAACCAATTTAGTGCTGCCAATGCTGACCGGCAATAAGCAGTTGCCGGATACACTGGCCGCCAATTCAATCGGCCCGGTTAGCCCGCTACGTTTCGTTGTTGCCTTACTGGTTTCAACCTTTGTGGTCTGGGGTGTTTGGAGTGTTGAACTGGCCGATTATTTAACGTCATTAATCAGTAAGGTAATGACGTAAGCAACCTACAAAGCACTAATTTTTTACATCACTATAAGGCATTGAAACAATGAGATTAAGATGTGCGCTGGGTTTGATTCTTGCCACCCTGACAACAGTGGCCACAGCAGGCTCTGTAGAAGATCAAATCAGGTTTCGTCAGTCCGCTTATTCATTTATGGGTTGGAATACGGCCAAAATTAAAAATCAGGCAGTCGATCATCCAGAAAGCTACAACAAAGATCAAATCATCGCTGCCGCCAATGCCATTGCCGCTGTCGCCAATTCCAGCCTGCTTGACCTGTATGCTCCAGGCACTGATCAAGGCACTGGCTGGAAACCCTCACATTTAAAAGCTGATTATTTCCAGAAACAAGATGAGGTAAAAGAAATTAATGCCAAGTTCATCAAAGAAGCCAATGAGTTGCAAGCCGTTGCTGCCACAGGTGACGCTGCCGCAGTTAAAACCCAGTTTGGCAAGCTGGGTGCAGCCTGTAAAAGTTGCCATGACCTGATTCGTGTTCGTGATTAAGATTTATATGACTACCTGATGTTAGGTAGTCAGTAAGAAGAGTTAATGCCTGTAACTTATTGATTTTTATGGTCTCGTAATATCAGTGAGTAAGGTAAAGCTGTAATGGGTATTTTTGCCCGAAATGTCTTTTAGGGAGAAAAAATGGCTACCGTATTAATTACCGGTTCAAATCGGGGGTTGGGACTGGAGTTTTGTAAACAATATGCGGCTGATGGCTGGCAAGTGCTGGCTTGTTGCAGAATGCCGCAAGTGGCGTCCGAGTTATTAAGTCTTGCCGAGCGGTTTCCGCAGATTTCGGTATTGGCTTTGGACGTTGCAGATTTTACGCAAATAGAAAACTTGGCCGTGCAATTGCGGGATATGCCTATTGATGTGTTGATTAATAATGCCGGAGTTTTTGGGGATAGAGCAGGGCACGGGTTTGGGCAATTGGATTACTCGACGTGGACTAAAACATTAACTATTAACGTGCAAGCACCTGTAAAAATGGCGGAAGCATTTTTACCGCACCTGAAACGGGGCGACAAAAAACTGTTGGTCTCAATCAGTAGTTTAATGGGTAGTATCACCGATAATAGAGGTGGCGGCAGTATCATTTACCGATCCAGTAAAGCGGCATTAAATGCGGCAATGAAAAGCATAGCCATTGAGCTTAAGGAGCAGGCTGTCGGTGTGTTGATTTTTCATCCTGGCTGGGTAAAAACCGATATGGGTGGCAATAATGCGCCGCTTGAAGCTGTTAAGAGCATTGCCGGAATGCGACAAATTATTTCTACATTTTCGCTTGAGCAGACCGGACATTTTGTAAAATACGACGGAACGCCGCTACCTTGGTAAGATAAGTCGTTGGCTGAGCGGAGCCGAAGCCAGAAAAATCACTTCGACTCCGCTCAGTCAACGGCTTAACTGTGGGCCGCGAAGCTCCATCTTTAATTATAAGGCATCCAGTTTATAGCCGAACCCTCGCACAGTCTTGAGAAGTTTTATAGCATAATCGTCATCGATTTTTCGTCTCAACTGCCGAATATAGACATCCACCACATTGGTTAACGGATCGGCGCTATAACCCCAGACTTGCTCCAGGATGCGGGTTCGGCTCAACACCTTGCCAGGCATCCGCATAAAGCATTCCAGCAAAGAAAATTCTTTGGGTGTCAGTTCGATGAGTGTTTCGCCACGCCTCACTTCATGCGTTTCCATATTTAATACCAGATCAGCTACCTGAAATTCTTTGCTTTCCGGTTTGATATCGCCGCCGCGACGGCGCATCAGTACTTCGATTCGGGCAAGCAATTCCTCAAAAGCGAAAGGCTTGGTCATGTAATCATCGGCACCGGAGCGCAAACCGGTTACCTTGTCCTGCACGGTATCTCTGGCTGTCAACATTAAAATCGGAGTGCCAACGCCAGCGTTACGTAAGCGCTCGCAAACGTCTCGACCATTCATGTCGGGTAGTCCCAAATCCAGTATGATGACCTGAAATTGGCCGACAGTACCCAGCGCTATCGCTTCTTGGCCGTTTCGTGCGACCTCTACCGCATAACCTTCGGCTTTCAGTCCACGTTGAACAAAGTCGACAATTCGCTCATCGTCTTCTACTAACAAAACTCGCATGTAACCGATACTCATTGGATTATTAAATTTAAGTGGTTAACGTCTTATTGCCTGCAAGCCGCCTCAGAATCAAATTGATTAAGCGCAGAATGAAAGGCAAACCGGGTGGGCAGAGGGATTTATTTAAAAATCTCCCCTAACCCCTCTTTTTCAAATAGGGGGACTGAATATTTACTCTTGATTTACTCCAAAGATGACATTTTTTTCTTCGTGTCTTCGTGGTGATGTTTTTTGAAAGTGTTAATCAGTCATTGTTCATTTATTGGCAGGTCATCTTGTTCTGCCAAAATCAGAGGCAGCGTTACTGTAAACGTCGAGCCTAAATTTTCAGTACTGGTTACGGTAATCCGTCCACCGTGTGCTTTCATGATTGACTTGGCCATCGGCAAGCCCAAACCTGTGCCATCGTCTCGCGAAAGCAAAGCATTCGGGCTGCGGAAATGGCGGTCGAAAATACGCTCTAAATCTTGAGAGGGTATGCCTATGCCTTGATCGATAAGGCTAAAGTTTACCTCGTTTTCATCCTGCCACAAGGAAACCGTGATATGCCCCCCCTGCTTGGAATATCGGCAGGCATTGTCGCCCAAAATAAACAGTAATTGTCGAAGCCGTTGTTTATCACCGCGCACCCACACGGGCTGGCTTGAGGCATCAAGGGAAACCGAAATCGATTTTTCTTCGGCCATAACCTGAAAATCCTCGACGGCACTGGCGACCAGTTCGGCCAAGTCCAAGTTATCCCATTCAAATTGAAGGTTGGCGGTTTCGGTTCGGGCCAGAAACAATAGATCGTTAACGTATTTGCCTAATTGCATCGATAGTTCCACGATACGGTGTAACGCGTCCTTATACTCGTCGGCATTGCGATCTTTGCCTCGCAGGGTTACTTCAGCCTCGCCACGGATGACAGTAATCGGGGTGCGAAGCTCATGGCTGATGTCAGCCAAAAACTCTCGTCGTGCGTTGTCCATGCGTTTTAATTCTTCATTTAAGCGATGCAAATCAAACGTGCGTTCAGCGACTCTTTTCTCCAGCACTAACCGGCTTTCACGTAGTTTATCTTGTTGATGCGTCAGTTCCTGAGCCATAAGATTAAAATGCGTGGCAAGATAACCAAATTCATCGCGGGTATCAAGAGCAATGCGATAATCCAAATTACCAGAGGCTATTTCGTCAGTACCTTTCATCAACGCTTCAATAGGTTTCCTGACTCCGCGTAGCAGTAATGCCCCGGAGGTGAGACTAAACAGCGCCGCAGTTAATGAGGCCAGGATGGCAAGCCAACGCGACCGGGCAACCAAATCCTCCAGTTCTTGTCTGGCTTTTCCGGCTTTTTCACGTTCCGCATTAATGGCGGTATCAATTAGCGGCTGAAATTTTTCGTCGATTTCTTCTTTAGAGAATTTCGACAGTGCTTCTACCGCCATTTCGCGCTTACCCTGCTGGCGCAAACGCTCGACTTCATCGAACCGATATTCGCTGGCATCCAGGAAGGCAGTAAAATGAGCGACTCTTTCCAGTTCGGCGGGTTTGTTCTGCAAACCTTCAGAAGGGTTCTCGGCAACCGCAGTTATTCTAAGTGCTTGCATCGCGTCATAGAGTCGATGTTTTGATGATTCTATGCCGGCTTGTGTGGTTGGACTATTCGTAATCAGTCCATCCATTCGCTGTTTAAAGTGGCGATAGGCTTCTTGGGATAAGCGCTCATAATGATCAAAAGTCTCATAGGCTGTTTGGCTGCGCTGAAAATATCGGGCAACCTGGTTTGAGTTCCAATACAATGTTATCCCTAAAAACAGGACAAAGCTGAATGAAACGATGATGACTGCTGCCAAACGAAAACGAAACATGAGGGCTAATTTTCGTCGACGCTTTCGTCCAAGTGTTTTTCCATGGATCTAATTGCTTCCAGCTTTTCCCTTAGCAGGCTGTTTTCATTTTTCTTTGAGTCTTTTGAGTCTTTTGTGTTTTTTGATTCCACCACCGATTGAATAGATTTTTGTTTACGCTCCAATGAAGAGGCTTTTTTCGATACAGTGGACAAGCGTTTTAAGGCTTCAGTATGAATGGCGACCAGTTTTCGCATCCGGTCATCCGGGAGTCTTTCAGGCGGAATAGCATCTACTGCATTCAGTATTTTGGGGATTTCGCCACAGGTATCGGAAAGTAAGCGCCCCATCATCAGGTGTAATGTAACGCCGGTGTCTGGAGAGTCTTTTTGGCGCTTTAGTATGGTTCGACAGACCTTTTCGCGTGACGAGGGTGGCGTTTTGGCCATATTGTCGCCAAAAGCAAGCAGTTCATCAAAGTCTGATTGTGTGTAGGGGTCTGGATAGGGTACTAAACTCCCGTCAAAACCAGTATTGAATTCGGCACATCCGGCCAGCAACAAAAAGCTGAGTGCCAGACTTGTTTTTTGAACAGAGATTATGGGTTGCATAGTAATTTTTCTGGCTCTATGTGAATCGTAGTGGGCAAATAATAGATAATAAAAAATACCGATAAATACAAGTATTATCAGTAGCTGAAAATGTCCAAGCCGTCATGACGGCTCTACGATTTTTGTTAATATCTACTTATCATGGTATTCAAAGCTCTCTGGTTAGTGGTATTTGAACGCGAATACGGGTTCCTAGTTGATCTTCTCTTGGGTCAATAATATCGACTTTGCCTTGATGGTTAGTGACATATTCTTTGACAATAGCCAGTCCCAAGCCAGCGCTTTCGACAGCTTCTTCGCTTTGAGCGGATTTACCACGAAAAAAGGGTTCGAACACATGCAGGCGTTCATTCGGTTCAATACCCGGGCCTTCGTCTTCGACTTCCAATTCCATCTGTGTGCCGGAAGCGCGAAGCATGATGCGCAGCTCACCGCCCATGGGAGAATATTTCACCGCATTTGACAGCAACTGCTCAATAATACTGCGTAGTTGCTCCTGAATTCCGGAAATATCAACCGGCCTGACCAGCTTTTTCAAGCTAATTGATTTGGCAGCCAGCAAGGGTTGAAAATCCTCAATAACCGACTCAAGCAAATTGTTTATGTTGACGGTTGCTTTACGGTTGCTTTCCGGTTTTGAGCTGATCTGGCTATAACGAACCAATTCATCGGAAACGGTTTTCAGCTTGTCAATATGGCTGCATAAGAGCCGTGCGATGTCCTGTCGCGTGTCGTTGGATTTCTCATCGGCCTCGTTGACAAGAAGTTCGGCACCTTCGCGAATATTTTCCAACGGCAAGTTGATTTCACGGGCTACGTTATGCATAAACTGCTGTTTTGAAACTTCCAGTTCCATCAGATGGGTACGCAACCATTCCAGACGATTGCCCAGATAACGCAAATCTGAAGGACCTGAGACGATAATCGGCTCATTCAGTTCACCAGAACCCAAGCGGCGAATACTGGTATCCAATTGCCGCATTGAACGTGAAAGGATGATAAGCAGAATCACAATAAAGATAAACGAAATGACCAACAGGACCGAACCCTTGATTAACAATCCATGCTCAAGGGTTTCTGATTGCAAGCGTAATTCGTTAAATTCATGATCAACATGGCTCTCAAACTCACGCGAAAGATTGTAGGAAGACTCACGCAGACCTTGAAAGGCCTCATCGACCGGCAATTTAATATTGTTTTCACTGGCCGAATTATTGATTTGTTGGTATATCAGATCTTCTTTTTCGGATAATTCGTTAACCAATAATGCGATTTTGTTATCGACATGGAGTTTTAATAACTCACTTAAGGCTTGTTTGAACGATGCCCGTGTATTTTCATAAGATTGTTGTTCATAAGGCTGACGTAGTGCGGGGTCTGACAGTAAAACGAAAAGCCTGGCTTTGCGCTCAATATCGGCAGTCTTTTGCAAAACAAAGCGTATGGCCTTGGTTTGTTCAAAGACCTGAAAATTGATGGTTCTGCCCAATGCCGACGTTTCGCGCATACCAAAAGCTGCGTACATGACCGCCAAAAAAAGCGGGATAACGGCAATGACAAAGCCTAGAACAATAAGTGATTTTAACGATAAAATATTTTTGAAGTTCATCAGGCGGCTAAAGAGAGTTAAAACGTCGGGCTTGTTTTGGCCAAAGTTTCGACAAATCCGGTTTTTTAAAAATAGTCATAATAAAGGGCTTAATGTTAATTATAGTGGGTAAGCAATATAAAAATACCGATGAACACAGATATTAAATATGCTCAAAAAACGCCCATGTCGTCATCCAGGAACGACGGGTCTAAGACTTGTGCTAATATCAACTTATCATGGCACACACTTAGATATTTGATCGTATGTTATTTTGTTACTTGCTGTAAATCACATAGAGCTGAATAACGTGTGCCATAATTTTTTTCATTTACTGAGTAGGATGGTCTATCATAAATAGACCTCGCAGCAATAGGCATCCAAGATGCCAATCTTAACAAACATCAGTTTTGGATATAGAAAAATAAAATGCCGGTTTGGCTAATGATGTCGCTAAATCGATTTAAAATCCAACATTATACATGCTAGTGTAGTATAACTTGCTCATCTTGTGAGCTTGCTGGTTTATTCCTCAATTAAACTTTCATACCTTATGAAGTCATTAACCTTATTTTTTTTCGCACTACAAACGGTCTTGATAATGCTGGCCGGGTTGCCTGTTGCCAATGCCGAGTTACCAATAAAAGGCTCTACCGAAAGGCCTTTACTGCTGTTGGATCTCGGCAGTGAGCCGTTGTCAGTTGGTGTTGACGATAAAACAACAAGGGTCTTTACCGGTGAAGTTTATGCTCACGAAGGCGATGCGTCTATTCAGATCGGTAAAGATGAGATCAGCTCTTTGCACCCCGGTTTCGGCAATTGGAAAGTCAGTTTTCGTTTTAAAGTCAATCCAGGTCTACCTGCCCAATCGTATAACTTTTTGGCGAAGTGGAAACAGGGTGGCGATCCTGCTGTTTGCGTCCAATCTTTTGAAATCTGGGCAGGCCCTGATCTTTCCAGACTGGAATTACGTGCGACATTACCTATGAGGCCTAAGGGTTGGGATTATGCCTGGATAGCCGCCGAGTCACCGATAAATCTTAAGGTCGACGATGCCGTTATCGAGGTGAGAGATAGTGGTGCCGGCCACGATGCCAAAGTCTTCGATGCTTTTCTGCTGGCCTCGCCATTATCTACTCTACCGACCAGCGGCACGGCAGAACGGCCACTGGTGCTATTGGATTTAGGTAATGCACCCGCATTCGCGGAAGCAGAGAATGAATCGTCTTTACAGGTTCAACGCGGTACAGCTATTGCCGGTGCTGGTACTGGTACAGAGTCAATAGTCACTGTAAAAGACGAGATTCAGGTTTTTCACCCCGGTTTCGGGAGCTGGGACGCCAGTTTTCGTTTTGAACTTAATCCGGGAATTACCCCAGGACAATACCATTTTTTTGCCCGCTATAAAAGCGGCGGTGAAGTCTCTCAAGTTAAACAAAACTTTACTATTAAAGCCGGAGCAAAATCGGGTGAACTTGCCACACGCGGCGATTTTGCTCTGACCAACACTACGCCTTGGGAATATCAATGGTTGCAAGCCGCCACTACCGTCACTGTGTTGCCGGGTGATCGCTGGCTGGAAATCAACAATACCGGCAAGGCGGACGGAGCTAAAGTCTTTGACGCTTTTTTGCTGAAACTGGAAACACCTCTGGGTGACTGGATGAACGCTGCCCAAGCTAATGCCAGAAATCGCTTTCTGGCACTGACCAAGGCAGTGCCAAGTGCCAAACAACGCCTGATTATACTTGATGGTAAAACGGGGAAAGATGAAGTTCTGTTTCGTGGACTGGCGATGGATGTAGCACGACCTAGCTATGAAAAGCTGTCGGTATCTTATTTAATAGGGCCGGAAGCCGAAACGCTGGCCCACAACTTGAATTTGCCTACACTGCCTGTCGCACTGATGACAGACGATCATCACACTATCCTTGGCGTCTTGGCACAGCCCAATAGCGAACAGGCGGTAGTTAAGTTTCTCTCCGACCCTGATAAAGTTGGCACCATGCCGGTTCCCCTTGCTGTTTCTGCGGATGCGCCCAAGTCGCTTAAAAACGGTGTGCCTGAAGCCTGGTTGGTGGGTGGTTTACAGGACGGTTTATCGGGTGTTTCCATTTTTGGACTGGATAGCGAAGCCGTGTTGCGACCCAATCCAGACCAACCCTATCTGAGTTTACAAATGATGGGCGGCGAAATGCGGGCTTGGCGTGTTGCCGCTACACAAGCCAACGGCAGCGCAGACATTGAGGCGAATACCCAACACGCTTATGGGTGGTCTCGTGGCAGTGGCTATGCGCAGCTTTACCTGCATGTCGACCAGACCACGGAAGCTATCCTGCATCTGCAACAATCCGGTATTAAAACTGCCGCTTGGTTGGATGGACAGCCGGTTAAATTGGTTACTGACCCGAAACCATCAGTCGGATTTTCGTCTTACGAAGAAAAAGCAAAATCTCTGCTACATGGACTGACTACCGAAGGTTTGGTGGCAACTGCACTCTCAGATAGACCTGAAGCGCCAAAAATTGCCGCATTAACTCTGGCGCAAGGCTGGCACAGTTTGCTTGTTAAACTGGTGATGCAGCATGAGCAAGGTCAACGATTTTACTTTACCGGCCTGTTTACCACTCCAGCAGGTCAAGCTTTGGATTCAATAAAAACGCAATTGACCGATCCGACCGCCGATCTGGCGCTCAACAAAATAGCTGCACGATTACGTCCACTTATCTTTGTGGAAGCACCGGCTAATTTGCCGCATCCAGGCGATCCGCTTAAACTAAAAGTGGATATGCGCTGGCATTCTATTTTGGAAGAAACCAGCTTACCCGCACCGTTACCCCGTTTTCAGGCAAAACTGCGTTTGCGTGTCGTTGATTACAGCGGCAAAGACATTGCGGTAAAAGAAATCTCCGGACTGTTCCCCAGTCAAGTTGAAGTGCACCTCGACAAGATTAGCGAGCCCGGTTACTACGCTGTTTATCCTTCTTTATATACACCCGCTGGACAGTTGATTATGAACTATCCGGCCGATGGTTTTTCAATCGTAGCCGGAACCGCCGAGCAAAAGCTGCGTTTGGACAAGAAAAAATTATGGAATAACGACTATTACGCCTTGGCCGATGGCGATAAAAGTTTTATGCAGGAAGGCGGTTATTTCGACTGGCTGCAACGAATGGGAATCTATAAAAGCTACGGCAGTTATCCGGGCTTCGACCCGCAATATCGGGCGCAATGGGAGCGTGCAAAACAACTGGGTCTAGTCTTGTTCGCTGATTCATCAGGCGATAGTAATTGGTTGAATGACAATCCTGCAGAGGGTCAGGCTTTTATAAAAACAGCCTCGTCGTTTACCCGATTTTTTAAAGCAACCAACGAAATCGACATTCGCTTCGAGGCACAATGGCAAAAACTGCGCGACCCCGAACACTGGGTACAACGCGCCCAATGGGAATATGAACAGCTACACAAACTGCGCAGCGATGCCCATTATGTTGGCGGCAGTCTGGTACGACCGGGAGATGGGGAAGGCGCCGGACAATGGTTCAAACAAGTATTGCAACTAGGACTGGACAAGTACCAGGATGCTTGGGATGTCCACGCCTATCCCCAAAAACCCCCGCGTTTCGGCGGAACGCTTGGCAATGGCTCAAACGAAGATGAGCAAGGCGTACTGGCCGTTTATGCCAGTCTGGGCAAAACCAATAAATTGCCCTTCTGGCTGGGTGAATCCGGTGCCAAGGCTATGCATGGCCTGACCGGACGCCGATGGCAGGCAGAGCAAGTCGCAAAAATCATTGCCTGGGTCAACAGTCGCAGTGATTATCTGGGCTTGGCTTTCTGCATAGGTCACGAATACGACCTGGCTTATGGCCGGATTTGGGATTACTCGATGGGCCACAAACCTGGCGAAGCTGCACTCTATACAGCCAGCGCCTTAATCGACGGCTTGCCTTACCAAGCCGTTGACGCCAAAGATGCGAATATCCAGGCCGCTTACTTCGGTGACACCTTAATGCTTTGGCGTACTGATGAAGCAACCGGCAACTGGCCGCTTAAACTGGCACCCGGAAAATCTTGGGTTTTGGTGGATGTTGTAGGACAAATCAAGGAACTAACGGTTGACGGCTCTGGCGTTGCAAATATTCCAATTTCCGCCAGCCCTGTTTATGTCCTGACTCGTGCAGATTATGAGCGATTGACCCGATATTAAAACTTCATTGCGTTGGCTTCTAATCTCAGCTTGGGAACGAGCCGACAATGGAGGTCAGGCTTTACCTGATAGTCAGGCAGAGCCTGACCTCCACAAGTTGCTTAAGCATAACCCCATGGACACTATTTAAATATCGGGTAGCCTCGATGCAGTAAAACGAAATCGAGGATTTAAGTTTCGATTTTGGTTTGGTATCGAGCCTAAATCATGCAGCAACGTAATCGGCACAAACCATCCATGACACTGGATACCGGCATCCATGCCAGTATGACGGCGAGGGCTGAAGCATCTTGCTAATCAGGAAAGGCTTAACCGTCAATACGGTTAACCCTAAACTGCTCCGTCTTAAGTAAATAGCCACGTTTCTTTGTTACCACTTAAAAAATCAGTAAAACGGCTTAAGCCTTCTTGTTAAGTCCTCGAGAAATCCTCATAAAAAACCAAGGTCTTTTGCCCTGCACACTTTCAGATAAATAATTTTTATGTCGACAGATACCATCCCTTCAAGGGATGTTATCTATATGATCTTACAGCGACGTGAATTGGAAATTTAATTTCTGAAAGTCTATAGCAGGATTTTATGAATATGAAGCGTTCAAGCAAGTAGCCAGTAGCCTCGATGTAACGAAGTGAAATCTAGGTATTCGGAGTTGATAAGTTCTCGATTCCACTTTGCTGCATCGAGGATACTCGCTACCCTGCACGACAATGAAAAAGCTGCCGATGCCATTTTTCGTGCCTTGGCTAACTATGTTGAAAGCACTGCCGACGGGGATGAAACAAAAATCATAAATAGTGGCTTTCATGGCACCAAACAACCGACCCCCATACAAAAAGCCACGTTAGCAGTCGTTGATGGACTGCATTCAGGAAGTGTCAAATTAACAGCCAAAGCGGTTGTTGGTGGAGGGGCTTATATTTTTCAAATGACTAAAGGTAAACCGACCCCTGAAAGCGAATGGTTACCCGTCACAACCACTCTCTATACTACCTATACGGTAGAGGGACTGGAACCTGCCTGCTATTATTCTTTTCGCGTAGCGGCAGTAACGCCGGACGGCATCACCGATTTTTGTACACCCGTAGAAAAAATAGTGACGTAACACGCTATAAAAACCAGGGTGCTTAAGCACGGCACCCTGTACCTGCTTAATAACACGGGAGGTCAGGCTTTGCCTGACAACTCTTATCAGTAGTTAAAACGTCCAAGCCGTCATCCCGGCATGGATTCACGTCAGGCTATCCTGCCTGTCGCCCTCCGGGTAAATGCAAATCTGTTCCAGACAGATTTGTGCCGGGATCAAGTTGCCATGGATGGCATTCGTAACGCATCCACTCACTGATTTTTATACTTGAAACGTGACAGGGTTTGTAATCCCGTTATTCACGATTTAAAAGCTATTGAAATCTTCAAACGTTTCAGTTGGGGTTGTAAACCCCGATCTGTCTAAACTGTTTTTTCAATGATCCAGTCCAAGTATGTTTTGCTCTCAACGAGCTTTGTTTGATCTGCGACACTACCTTTCTCGTCAGTGTCGTGCCAATCCAGTCTTAAAATATGTTTATCAATCATATTCTGTTTTTTCCATTTATCATCTTGTTTCGCGCTTTTTCCAAGTTCTGAGCTATCACGCAGCAAGATGAATGAATTGAGACTAAATTCTTTTTTGTGAATTGCTTTAAGCCTTACCTCTATATTCACTAACGTGGGATTATTTGTTTTATCGGCAATGGTTACTTTTTCTTTGTCTTTATCAGTCGCAAAGTCCTTAGTTCCCATTTGGCCCTTGGGGTCTATAAAGTTGATGTAAACTTTATCATTAGTAATGAGCCACATGATAAAGTCAGGATAAAACACTTCTGAATCATCGTTCAGATATAAACCTATTGATTTTAAAGACTCCACGTTACGCATCAAATAAACATCATATCCGTTAAACTTAGCTGTGTTGTTTGTAACGTAATCGGTAAAGTCTTTTACAAACTTCTTTTCACCATCATTAAGCTTGTCAGGGTTTAACTTGATGTCATCTGACAATATCGTTTTATCTTCTTTCAGTAATGGCGCATAAATATGGTTACCAATATTTTTAATTGTCAGATCACCTTGTATTTTTATAATTGAGCCAGTGAAGTCTGCAATTTCTTTATTAAGCTCAGTTTCAGTTTTTTGCTTAGTTGAATTTCCAACTTTCTTAGATAGCTTAAACGATTTCACTACCGTATATTTCTCAATAAAGTCACCTTTATTATTGCCATCGCTTTGTTGCAATGCTTGGTCGTATTGATAAATGCTACTGTTTAAATGCCAATTAATCTTGTTGCGGATTTTTTTCACAAACTCTTCAGCAATTAACGCATTCACATTTTCAATAAACTCAATATCTGTTTCATCGACATTGTCTTTGTACTGTATTAAATTAATAAACGCCAATACATCATGTATGTTGATTTGAGATAAACTTGCGCCAGCTCTTAATAATTGCAAGTTAGCTTCATCACAAACTTCCAGTATGCTTTTAATAAATCGTTGTGGGCTAATAAATGCCGCATGATTTTCATTTATTTGACTTAAAAGGCTTTTAATGTTTTTGCCTTCTTTACTTTTATCTGTTCTGTAATCAAGGTCAAAATTAAACTGATTAATGACTGCTTTTTGAGTTTGATCATTTAAGACGTACTCATATTCCAGTTTTTGGCTATCTGGGTGCAAAATCACTCTCTTAACATCAACTGTTGTTTTTGCCAGTTTAAAAATCTTCAAATCATTTTTATAGGCATTAAAGTCAGTATTTTTTCCATTTAACTTAATCAAGCTTGGAGTTACCGGTATGTCAAAACTTTTTGTGATTTCAAGTTCGCTGCTTACAGCCGCAGTAAACGTTTCTAGGTAACTACTCTTTAGGCTAAACACACACAGGGTTTCAAGCTTTTTCAGCTTGTCTTTATCATTATTTGTTAGTGAAAAATAATCTTCAATATGGTTTAAATCCTTACGCTTACCGTCATTATTTAGGCCTTTTAAGCGGACACCACGCCCAAATATCTGAATAATTTTATTCCCTTTGGAGCTACCCAAATTAATCAAGCCAATCACTGAAACACGGAAGCAATTCCAACCTTCAGAAAACTTTCTACTGCCGATTAACACATTGACAGGTGATTTTGAATCATCAATATTTTTAAACAGGTATTTTTCAACATTGGAAATCACTATGGCATTGCTAGTAATCTTTTCAACATTATTAGCTTTGTATGCATTAATAAAATTTAGGCCATTCCCAACGTTTACAATACCCCAATAATCACCATCGCCATAAGAAAGTAATATTTCATCATCGGCCAAAGCATTGCGCGTCAGCTTCAAATTCCCTTGATAAGAATGATTAAATACGTGCTTAATTTTTGCACGTTCTGCAATGGGTAATTTCGCTAGATAATCTAGAATTTTAGAAATATCTGAAAGCTCATCGGCCCCCTTTTTACCCTCGTCCTTTTTATCGTTAACCGTGTTACCCATAAAGGCAATTAAAGGTTTGTCAGGAAAGCTAGTTGCTGAAAAAAGATCTAGGAAGGTTGAGTAATTGTAATTACTAAAAATCTTTAACTTGCCTTCAATCACATCAAGGTTTAAAGCGAGATTATCCTCGATGCTGTTATTTTGCAGAATATCTTGGTTAATTTTTTGAAAGTAAAAGTCTTTACCGTAACCATCTCGATAAAACAAATTGTAGTTGTAATCATAAACAATCGATTTACTATATTCGTCTTCAAGGTTATTACTTAGATTATGGAAGGTGGCAGAATACTCAAATAAAAAGCTATGCTTAATATTTAATCTTCTTCTCAGCTTTAAAAACTCACCCTCATCGTCTTTTTGGCTATTACCCAAGCCAATATGGGCTTCATCAACCAAAATCAAACGCTGATATTGCTTGTTGTCGGGGAAATCAAAATAATCATCAGCTTTGTTTAATAAAGCACTGGTCGTTTCAATCGTAGCGCTAATTTTGTTTTTGTGTAGCTTGTTTAAATAATCCACTAAAGGCGTAACTTCTCGCTCATGTTGCTGAATTAGATTTACCCCAGGAGTTGTAATGATTAACTCTAATTCTTTAAATCCTTTATTGTGGGCAATAAACTGAAAAACATTGATATGCATAATCATTGTTTTCCCACTACCTGTCGCCATCCAATACGCTAAAGCATTACTTGAAAACTCTGCATCCTCAAACGTCTTACTGTTTTTATTTTTAAAATACACCTCAGTAAAGTAAATCGCCAAAATTTGGTAGTAACGAAGCTGAACTTCTTTTTCTTTAATCGACTTTAGATATTCGTTATAAGTCTTGAGGTATTTTTTAACAGTATCGAGAATAGTTTTATCTAAGCCGATTGAGGTATCATAAGCTTCTATCTTTTGCTGGGTGGCTGTGTCAAATAAATCGACACCTTCAGGTACAAAGTGTTTACGGATATGTTGATATAGCTCTAACTCCATCGCCATTACTCGCTAAAAAATTGTGTGTGAATAACGGTTAATCCAATTAACCTATCATCAACGGGTAGTTGCTTGTCTTTGAACGTTGCCAAAATATTAAAGTCAAAATTAATATCAATTAGTGTCACTTCAGGGTATTTTTTTGCGATTTCTTTTACGGCTTGGCAATCATCCTCACCCAAAGCTATATCGCGCCATATCACCAGCCTATCAACCGTTTCTACTACCTTGTAATATTTATCAGCAATGGTGTAAGGCTTAATGCTTTTTATTTCATAACCTTGTAGATAGTTGTATGTATCCACCAAATCTATAAAGCCCTCTTTAGTCGGTTGACCATATTTAATTTTGTTGCTAAAAGGTTTGCTTAAATCTAAAGAGCTATTAAGTTGGTTCAACTCAGGTTTGTAAAGATATTTTAAAGGCAGGTTTTTAGGTGTTTCACCATCAAATTGTTCGATGGCATCTAAAACATCCTCATATTGTTCAAGAATAATGTATTTAAAAATATGCTTTCTCGATCCAACATTATCAGTAGGTTTACCATTTACCCAATTTTTTGAGTAAATTACTCTTTGAATCCGTCTTTTAGTAATAGAGTTAAAATATTTCCCCATCTCAACAAGGATATAATTTCTTTTACTTTCAACATTATCTTGGTTCATGCGAATTATTGCGTGACCAGTCGTGCCTGAACCAGCAAAGTAATCAAGCACTGTGGATTGCAATTCAGATGCAATATCTATGCACTTTATTACTTGATTTATTGACTTTGGAAAATCAAATAGCTTTTCACCAAGAATATTTACCAATAAAGTGTTTCCATGTTTTCCAGCATCAAATTCCCCGCCTGACCATACTGTTTTGGGTACAGTAATTTCATGGGTTACATATAAATCGAATACTCCATCAACTTCCTGTATAGAGATCCTATCTAAATTGTCTTTTATTGTATCTAGGCCAAAATTCCATCGCCTTTCTATTCCATCTTGGTCAATAGGATAAATAGCTATTTCCCCATCATTTAACTTTACATTTTTTCCTTGAGGATGAAAGCTATCAGGAGGTACAACGCCAATATTAACAATCTTATCGTTTTTAATATATATGGGATAAAAGGATGGTCGCCGTTCTGTACGAAGAGATTTTGCACCCCACCTCCGCATTCTTCTTGGCGTCACATTTTCTTCAGTCGTCCTCTTAATCACGCCCTTACTAGATTCTGGTATCGAGTAAAAGCAATATTCATGAACTCTATTAAAATCAGTAGTAATATTGCCTTTTGGATTATGAATAATTGTTAATTTTGTGTTTCTATAACCCTTAAAATTGGTGTTTATGATTGAGTACAGATTCAACATTTCAGCATCATCTATCGCTACAATGTTAGTGCCTTTGCTTTTCTCTAATAGTGATTTAGAGATTTTCATTCTGTTATCAATCAAGGTTGTCCATGAAGAATGTTTAAAATGATTTTTATAAATAATAGGGCTTGATTTAGTGTTATAAGGTGGATCAATATATATACAGTTAATTTTATTGCGATACCTTTCCTGTAAGATTGTTAACGCTTGGAAATTCTCTGAATTAATCAATAAGCCGTTTGTTTTCTCATCCAAATTATCTATCTCTGCTAGCACTTTGTCTTTGAATGGATTGCTTCCATCCTCCTGTTTAAAAAACTTAGTATCTAACACCAGAGTAGGCTCTGCCTTCATTTCATCAATATTTTGCAGCCTGATGCTAAACAGGTTTTCCCATTCAGCTTGTTGGGTTTGGTTGGTGAGTATTTCTGTGTAGTATTTTTCATCTATGTTATCAATGGTGAGGCAGTATTCACTCTCAACCACTTTCTTTTTCATGGTAAAAAGTTTTTTCTGAAACTCTTCAATCGCGCTTAAAAACTCGATAATGCGGTCAGCAACATCATTAAACGCTTTGGCAATAATAATGGTTGTGTTATCAAGCTTGCCATTGAGTATGCTGCTTAAATCGCTAAGGATATAGTTTTTGATATAGCGTTCTTTTTCTTGCGTTAAAAAACCATACAAGTCTTCGTGAATAAAGTAGTCGCTATCATTACCAATGTAGAAGCTGTTGAGCTTTTGGTCTAAATTGTAAATTGTTTCTAGTGTGTCATCAGAAAAGCGCTCTTGGCCATCTTGAATGATAACCTTAATTTTTTTGCCCCTTTCAAAGTTTTTATTCACTTTGTTAAGCAAGGTTGAGCGTTTTACTCGAAGTGCGCCTATGCCTTTAACACTGCCATCTAACACTTTATCGTAGTCGTCAGTTAAGTCATTAAATACAAACTTAGCATCGGCAAATAGATAGTTGTCTAAATTTTCTTCGCTCTTAAAAACATCTGTGAAAAGTAACTTAAATAACTCTTCTTTTGTGGTAGAGCTATTCGATAAGTTAAATACAATACGAGTAACGCCATCTACATCTTCAAATCGATTAAATTTGTAGTGCTTTAATTGGATGTCTTTATTATTGTTTTGCGCAACTTGTTCATCGGTACTGTCTTCATTAGTTTCTAGGCGAAGCTCAAACTCTTTGCCCAAGTGCTTTAGCTTAAATTTTATGGCGTTAAATGAATTGCCACTTTTGATATATAAGCTACCTTTGTGTTTCCAATGAAACATGGTGTCATTGCCATCATAATCCGCTTCATAAGGAACTTTGTACAAGCTACGGCTACGGTTGTTATAGCCAAAATCTCCATTGGAGTAGTACATTTCAAAGTAACCCAGAATGTGGCTGTAGATTTTGTCTTTTATTTCATCTGTGATGCTAAATTGTTTAGTTGACGCGGTTAGAGCAGAGGCCAGCTTTTCTTTTTCTGCTTCGTTTTCTTCAGTATCGATAAACTTTTGAATAAGCTCGAAATTCTTTGTTGTATCTTCTAGGAGGGCGCCCTTATTTAATTTTGTGAGATAGTTGCTGAGAGAAGTCAACTCAACCTGTTTTTCGATATTACTAACTTTTTCAAGTGTTTGATTAATGGTAGGTTCAAGACAATTTGCCTCATCACCATCAATAAAGCTTTCAATCTCTTTTCGCTTTAGGTTGTAGATTTTGTAGATGCCAAAATCTAAATCGTTGGCATTAAATTGAAACATTTCTTTGAGAAAGTATTTTAATTGTTGGATTGATGATGTTTCTGTACTCATTTTTGCCTTCTCTAATTTTTATTCTAAAAATGCAACTCTAGCATCCAATTTACATTATACCATTGTGCTGGTTCCCAATCTCCAGATTGGGAACTCAGAGGTCGAAGCTCAGGCTTCGTTAGGCTGGAAGCTGGAGCTTGGGGATCACCCGAAACAGCCACCGATTCACAGATTAAATTTATTAGGCTTGTTCCCATGCACACGATGTTATCTTGTCATTTTTTGACCCTGTTATTTCTTTAGTGCCATAATCATCAGCAATTAAATTTAAAAAGGGGTATACGGACATGTTACAAACTATTGAAGTGCAGATTGATTCCAATGGCTTTATTCATACTGTCGACTCCATTAAGCAGTTACCGGCAGGACGTGGACTACTCACTTTACTTGAAAATACGATTGCTACAGCAAAACCAAAAACCAAAACACAAAAGCCTTTTGATGATTTATTTGGGATTTTAACCGCGACACATAGCGTATCGCTTGATGATATGGAACGAACTATTGCACAGCAAGGACAGGAACGGTTTAATGATTGCAATTGATACCAACGTTTTGGTTATTTTTCCGGTCCTTAATATTTTCTGCTTCGGTATTGACGTTTAATTGCCTTGCAACTGGTTAGCCGCGTAGTCAGGTAAGCTGTCCAATTTATAAGCTGATATAAAAGTCGTCCTGAGGGAAACCTTGGGGCGGTTTTTTTATGGCTGTAACTTAAGCTAAGGGTGGGCAACGCTTTTCTGCCCACCATTCATGTTGGCATCGGCAAATGTGGGCAAACGATAAAGCTGTTTGCCCACCCTACCGGACTACGCTATTGACGGCCTACGGATTACCGCCTTGTTTTGTCTATTAATCCATCAATAAAAATAATTGGCAAAGATTGCCAATCTATACCATAATCAGCAATTTACTGCTCTCAGAATAAGGGAACTTTTATGGCTACAATGAACATTTCCGTCCCAGACCCCATGAAAGATTGGGTTCAATCCCAAGTTAACACGGGGACTTATGCAAATACGAGCGATTATGTACGCGACTTAATACGCCAAGATCAACTTCAGCAAAGTAAGTTAGAGATGTTACAAGCCGCTATTACTGCCGGAATAGAAAGCGGTGTCAGTGATAAATCATTTGACCAGATCATTGATCAAGTACGTCATGAATTGAAAAGCAATAACACATGAGCCTATGTGTATTTTCTACAGAGGCTGAAAATGATTTGATGGGAGTTTATCGTTATGGTTTTTTAAACTATGCTAAAACAAGGCTGATTTGTACATAAATGCTTTGAAGGAGCAATGCCGGTTTTTAAGCTGTAATCCTTTTATTTGTCGTGAACGAAAAAAACTCATCCCGCCAGTTCGCATTTATCATCATAAAAAGCACCTGATCATTTATACCATAGAGGTTGATTATATATTGATTGCCCGTATTTGCCATGAGCGAATGGATATACCTCAATATTTGGATAACTAAATTTAATTTAGCCGGATTGTATGGACAAGGCTTTTCTGTGAAGCGTGACGGGGTTTTGCAAGCCCGTCATTCACGTTTTCAACGGATAAAACTATAATATTGATGCATTGCTCAGCACCATTAACATATTCCGTTGTTGAAATTTCGGGCACGAAAGACTGTGCCCGATTTACCCTGCTCGACATTTTACGCGAATGTGTCGGGTTACGGCTATCGCCTGACCCGACCTAAGACGGGATACTAATTCATCGGTACATTGTTAAAATATTTTATGGGCGGTACTGTTTGTTTTTCTATAACAATGGATGGTTCATTGTTATAGGATGAATTTTTAAGACTTAATCTTACCGCACTATCATTTGGATGAATTTCTGCAGGTGCTCTAATATCGCCTTCGGATAAATAAGTAAAAAACATCGGCAATAAAGCAAAGATCGCCAAAAGTAACGCTAAGCAACCAAGGGCCATCACCAATACTTTAAATGGGTTTTCCGCGGTCTCTAATGTATCGTCTAAAGTGTTTGAAATTTCGTCTGCTTTATTGATATCGGTTGGAATTGACATGATACTCACCTTCTAAATAGGATTAACACATCAAATAAATGTAACCCTATATTTTAGAAAATCAATTTTTTTTTAAACCTAAAGCGGGACAGAGCTTGCCCCCGTCCCGACGGTTGTGCCGGTTCCCAATCTTCAGAGACTGTGAAAGTATTATCAAAAACAACCAAAATCAACACAAAATAGCAAAAAACCTCCTGTAAGTCATTGATTCTTTGTTTCCGAAATCAAAATTCAACCCGAATTTTGAATACTTTCACAGTTTCTTCAGATTGGGAACTCAGAGGTCGAAGCTCCGGCTTCGCCAGACTGGAAACTGGAGCTTCAAAGGCTCAGGACGAACGGTTAAGTTTCGACTATGTCCCGCCTTGGTTGGTAGCCATGGATACTATTTAAATAAAATCGAAGGTAGTAAAATAACAAAAATCTTTACAATTTTTTTATATCAATCCCGTTACAGTACCCACTCGGAACATCAATAAATAAGAGGTAACTATGACCATTATCTACAGCTTGAGCGGTTTTCTCGCCGGTGCGTTATTTATTTATCTGCTGGCAGCCTTATTTTATCCGGAGAAATTCTAATGACTGAAAACGGCTTGTTTCAAATTATTTTATATTTTGTCACCCTCTTGCTTTTGGCAAAGCCATTGGGTGTTTATATGGCGGCAGTCTATGAAAATCGTCCGGTTCTTGTTAATCGACTATTGGCTCCTTTGGAAGCCTGGGTTTATAGATTCAGTGGCGTAAAGCCGGAACAAGAGATGCGCTGGAAAGAATACGCAGCGGCTTTGCTTTGGTTTAACTTGTTCGGTGGACTGGCGGTATTTGCATTGCAAATGTTACAGGCTTATTTACCTTTGAATCCGCAACAGATGAACAATGTTAGTGTCGATTCAGCATTTAACACGGCGGTCAGTTTTATCACCAACACCAATTGGCAAGGTTACAGTGGCGAAACGACGATGAGTTATTTGACTCAGATGCTGGGATTGAGTGTGCAAAACTTTGTCTCGGCCGCTACCGGTATGGCCGTTTTGGTTGCGATGATACGTGGTTTTCAGCGTAAGCATTCAGAGACTATAGGTAACTTCTGGACGGATTTGACGCGTGGCATTTTATATATTCTTATGCCCCTTTCGTTTGTTCTGGCGTTAGTGTTGGCGGGGCAAGGCGTGGTACAAACCTTTAAACCTTATCAAACCCTTCCATTAGTTGAGCAGGTTGGCACCGCAACAGAAAAGACCACGCAAACCTTGGCGCTGGGACCTGCCGCTTCGCAAGTCGCGATTAAACAACTGGGTACGAACGGTGGCGGTTTTTTTAATGCCAATTCGGCGCATCCTTTTGAAAATCCAACACCGTTAGCCAACTTTTTGGAAATGCTGTCATTGCTGCTGATTCCGGCAGCCTTGTGTCATACCTTTGGCACGATGGTCGGCGATTCTCGCCAAGGTTGGGCAATTTTATCGGCGATGACGCTGGTTATGGTTAGCTTGGTGTTTGTCACGGTAGCTTATGAGCAAGGCGGTAATCCGGCGCTGACTGCGCTTGGAATTGAGCAAAGCGTTGGTATTGATCAGTCCGGCGGCAACATGGAAGGCAAGGAAACGCGTTTTGGTATCATCAATTCTGCATTGTGGGCGACAGCAACCTCGGCAGCATCGAACGGTTCGGTTAATGCCATGCACGATTCTTTTACACCGCTGGGCGGCTTGGTTCCGATGTGGTTAATTCAGTTGGGTGAAGTCATTTTTGGAGGTGTCGGTTCCGGTCTTTACGGGATGCTGGTTTTTGTCCTGATCGCGGTATTTGTAGCCGGCCTGATGATAGGTCGAACGCCCGAGTATCTGGGTAAAAAGATTGAAGCTTTCGAGATAAAAATGGCCGCCATCATTATTTTAATTCCGGCTTTTTTTATTCTGGGCGGAACGGCGATAGCGATTATGGTCGAAGCGGGAAAAATAGCCGTTGCCAATCCGGGGGCGCACGGGTTTAGCGAAATTCTTTACGCTTTTTCCTCCGCTGCTGGCAACAACGGTAGTGCTTTTGCCGGGTTGAGTGCCAATTCTCCGTTTTATAACATTGCTTTGGGCATCGTTATGTTGTTCGGGCGTTATGGGATTATTATCCCGGTTCTTGCCATTGCGGGTTCTTTGGCGGCAAAAAAGACCGTTCCCACAACCCTTGGCACCTTGCCTACGCATACACCGTTGTTCGTGATGTTATTAATTGGCATTGTGTTGTTGGTCGGTGCATTGACGTTCGTACCTGCTTTGGCGTTAGGTCCGGTGGTTGAGCATTTGCAACTGTTGGCTACCAACTAAGCCGGGACAGATGACTTTCTGGGAGCGCCGAGCCCCAGCTCGGCACGGGATAGTCAAACCGATTGATGACTACGCCGAGCTGGGGCTCGGCGCTCCCGGAATTAATAGGCCCGGTTTAAATTGGTAGCCCAACTGTTTTAATGCCAATTAATTACGCATTGGAGTACAAACCCAGGTTTGTATTCCGGCCGTGTCTAACCAATAAGGAAGCAGGCAATGAGCACTAAAAATCATACGCAACAATTATTTAACTGTCAGATTCTGTTAGCTGCGTTAAGTGATGCCTTACGCAAACTGGCACCTCAACAACAATGGAAAAATCCGGTCATGTTCGTGGTTTATATCGGCAGTTTGCTGACCACCGGATTATGGTTTTGGGCCTTGCTTTCCGAGGATAACGCACCGACCCACTTCATGTTTAACGTGACTTTCTGGCTATGGTTCACCGTATTGTTTGCCAATTTTGCGGAAAGTGTTGCCGAAGGCCGCAGCAAAGCTCAAGCGGCTTCTTTACGGAGTGCCAAGCGCGATATTATGGCCAAGAAACTGTATAAACTACACTACAGTCATGATTACGCCAAAGTCGCCAGTGCAACACTCAGGCGCGGCGATATCCTGCTGATTGAAGCCGGTGACTTTGTACCCGCCGACGGTGAGGTCATCGAAGGCGCTGCCAGTGTCGATGAAAGCACCATCACCGGTGAAAGTGCGCCGGTCATTCGGGAGTCGGGCGGAGATTTTAGTTCGGTCACCGGCGGTACGCGGGTATTATCCGATTGGCTGGTGGTGCGGGTCGTTGCCAATCCCGGCGAAGCCTTTCTGGATCGCATGATTGCGATGG
The DNA here is from genome assembly GCA_037129595.1 of Methylococcaceae bacterium. Lineage (GTDB taxonomy): Bacteria > Pseudomonadota > Gammaproteobacteria > Methylococcales > Methylomonadaceae > Methylobacter_C. The sequence continues at coordinate 80,515 of JBAXUR010000005.1, forward strand.
TGGAAAGCGCGACACGGCAAAAAACGCCCAATGAAATCGCCCTGACCATTTTACTGGTGGCCTTAACGCTGATTTTTCTGTTGACCACTGTGACGCTGCTACCGTTTTCTCTTTATAGTGTGGAAATCGCCAAAGTCGGCACGCCGGTTTCGATTACCGTATTGGTGGCCTTGTTGGTGTGCCTGATTCCTACCACTATCGGTGCTTTGCTGTCCGCTATCGGCGTTGCCGGTATTGGACGGATGATGCAGAAAAACGTTATCGCTACCTCGGGACGAGCCATTGAAGCGGCGGGGGATGTCGATGTGTTATTGCTGGATAAAACCGGAACGATTACCTTGGGTAATCGTCAAGCCTCGGCATTTTTTCCGCTTGGTTTGATCACCGAAAAAGAATTGGCCGATGCCGCGCAACTGGCAACACTGGCTGATGAAACACCGGAAGGTCGCAGTATTATTATCCTTGCCAAGCAAAAATTTGCTATTCGGGAACGCAATATTGGCGAACTCAATGCAACGTTTGTCGCCTTTAGCGCACAAACCCGAATGAGCGGTGTTAATATCGGTGATCGTCAAATTCGTAAAGGTGCTGTTGATGCTATTCGCGGCTATGTGGAATCTCAACAAGTCAAGTTTCCAGAGGAAGCGATACGGATTTCAGATCTTGTCGCACGCCGTGGCAGTACGCCGTTACTGGTTGCGGATGGCGGACAGGTATTGGGCATTATTGAACTGAAAGATACGGTCAAAGGCGGTATTAAGGAACGTTTTATAGAGCTGCGGAGTATGGGCATTAAAACGATTATGATTACCGGCGATAACCGTTTGACAGCCGCAGCGATCGCGGCGGAAGCGGGCGTTGATGACTTTTTGGCCGAGGCGACGCCGGAAGCCAAGCTTAAGCTGATTCGGCAACACCAAGCCGAAGGTCGCTTGGTCGCGATGACCGGTGACGGTACCAATGATGCACCGGCTTTGGCTCAGGCCGATGTGGCGGTGGCGATGAATTCGGGTACGCAGGCGGCCAAGGAAGCCTGTAACATGATCGATCTCGACTCCAATCCCACCAAGCTGATCGAAATCGTTGAAACCGGCAAACAAATGTTGATGACGCGCGGTGCTTTGACCACCTTTAGTCTGGCTAATGATATCGCCAAATATTTCGCGATTGTTCCGGCGGCGTTTGTCAGTAGTTATCCGCAACTTGAGGTACTCAATATCATGGGGCTAAGCAGTCCTTCCAACGCGATACTTTCAGCGGTTATTTTTAACGCGTTAATTATCGTTGCCTTGATTCCGTTGGCGCTGAAAGGGGTGACTTACAGGCCACAAAGCGCGGCTACCTTGCTGCGTAATAACTTGCTGGTTTACGGAGTCGGCGGTGTGATCGTGCCGTTTATCGGTATTAAATTGATTGATCTTGGCTTAACGGCGTTATCCTAAAAACCACAATTTTTCCACGAAAAACACGAAAGACACGAAATAAATTAGGCCACCACAAAAAGCGGGACAGATAAATAAAACTGGCCTATTGATTCCGGGAGTGCTGAGCCCCAGCTCGGCGTAGTCACCAATAGTTAGTAATCGGTTTGACTATCCCGTGCCGAGCTGGGGCTCGGCGTTCCCGGAAAGTTATCTGTCCCGGCTTAAGTTGGTAGCCAAAAGTAAGGTGCGCATTGCGCACCATTACAAAATGTTCCGGCCAGGAAAATACATGAAAAAGGTACGCGATGCGAACCCTACAACACTAAGGAGTCATTAATGACAAATCAAATTAAACCTGCATTACTTATGTTATTGTTTTTTACCGTGCTAACCGGCTTGGTTTATCCCTTGGCAGTCACCATCAGCGCACAGCGTTTATACCCTAACCAGACAAACGGCAGTTTGCTGGGTACTAACGAGCAGCCGCTGGGTTCTGAATTAATCGGACAAGCCTTTAATCGCCCTGAATATTTTTGGGGGCGACCTTCTGCGACGTCGCCAACGGCTTATAACGGAGGTGCCTCCAGCGGCTCCAATCAAGGGCCTACCAATCCTGCGCTTATTGACGCTGTAAAAGCCCGCATCAAAGCGTTACAGGATGCTGATCCCGGTCAGTTGGACGCTATTCCCGTAGATTTGGTGACTGCCTCGGCCAGTGGTCTTGATCCACATATCAGCCCTGCGGCTGCCAGCTATCAAATCAGCCGGGTAGTCAGAGCCAGGCATTTGTCGCCGAACCGTGTCAGTGAATTGGTGGCTCGTTATACAGAAGGCCGACAATGGGGATTTTTGGGTGAGCCACGCGTCAATGTGCTTAAATTAAATTTGGCGCTGGATCAACGTCCAAAGTAACGTATTTAGCCAGCACGCAGAAAATACCCACGGTATTTTCTTGGTTCCCACGCTCCGGCGTCACTGCCCACAGTTAAATATCGTAACAATATAATGCAGCGGCTGGAGTAAAACAGCTTTAGGAATGCGCATAAAATAACTTAGGCAGCTTGCTTGCTCCCTCCCGGAGAGGGCTGGGGTCAGGGGATATAAATGGTCAATTTATTTCATGCACGCTCCTTAGCTGTTTTTACAGGCAATAGCTAAAGCAATTGCACTCCAGTTTTTTAAACAACTTTCGCTTAAATTAAATTTGGCGCTGGATTAACGTCTAAAGTAATGTATTTAGCCATAATCGGACTCACTCATGACTGACATACGACCAGACCCTGACGAACTGCTTGCACGCATAGAGCGTGAAGAAAACCAACGAGGACGTGGGCGACTCAAGATTTTTTTTGGTGCAGCCGCCGGTGTTGGAAAAACCTACGGGATGCTGTTGGTCGCTCAAGCTAAACGGGCTGAAGGTATCGATGTGGTGGTTGGACTGGTGGAAACCCACGACCGGCAAGAAACTATCGCTGTGTTGCAAGGCTTGGAAGTGTTGCCGCCCAAGCTGGTTAAGCATCGGGGTACCGTGCAACGCGAGTTTGATTTGGAGGGCACCTTGAAGCGTCGCCCGACCTTGGTTTTAGTGGACGAATTGGCGCACAGCAATGCTGTTGGTTGTCGTCATTCCAAACGCTGGCAGGATGTAGACGAATTACTGAATGCAGGTATTGACGTTTATAGTACGCTTAATGTCCAGCATTTAGAAAGTCTCAACGATGATGTCAATCTGGTAACCGGTGTGCAGGTTAAGGAAACCGTGCCGGATACGGTATTCGAGTTGGCGGATGAAGTCGAGTTGATTGATTTGCCGCCTGATGAATTGTTATTACGGCTTAAGGAAGGTAAGGTTTATTTACCACAGCAGGCAGAGCGAGCGATGCGTAGTTTCTTTCGCAAAGGCAATCTCATCGCCTTGCGCGAGTTATCCTTACGCTTTACCGCTGACCGGGTGGATGCACAAATGCAGGACTACCGGGAGAGCCACGCGATACATGATGCTTGGCCGGTCGGTGACAGGGTTTTGGTTTGCATCGGGCCCAAGTTGGGTGCCGAACGGCTGATACGTGCTGCCAAGCGATTCTCTACCAGTCTTCATGCGCACTGGCTTGCGGTTTATGTGGAAACGCCCGAGCTGCAACGCTTGCCGGCTGAACGTCGAGATGAAGTGTTGCGCGTATTGCGTTTTGCCGAACAGCTGGGTGCCGAAACGGTAACCTTGTCAGGAGCCGATATGAGCAAAGAAATCCTGAGTCTCGCCAAAAGCCGCAACATTACCAAAATAATGTTGGGCAAACCCAGTCGCCGTGGGTGGAAGCGTTGGATACTGGGTTCGGTCGTCGATACGCTGATTGCCGAAGCCCACAATATTAACGTTTATTTGCTGGGAAGCCCGCGCGGCGAAGGTATCTTGGAGCAAAAACGGCCTAAATCAATCTCTGAGCCCAAAGTTCGACGCCTCGGGTATCCCTGGGAGCGCGTTAAGCGACACGGATTAAGTTGGGTTTGGGCGCTGGTGATGACCAGTGTTACAACACTGCTTGCCTGGTTAATGTCAGGGAAGTTTGAGTCGGCTAACTTGATCATGGTTTATTTGCTGGGCGTGGTTTTTATGGCCACTCACGTTGGCCGTGAAACCTCTATTCTGACCTCGATTTTGAGCGTTGTTGCCTTCTATTTTCTGTTTGCAACACCGACTTATAATTTTTCAGTGGCGGATGCCCAATATTTAGTGACATTTTTCATTATGTTATTGGTCGGTTTGATTATCAGTCATTTGACCGGTAATATGCGTTTTCAGGCAAAGATAGCTTCGCATCGGGAACGCCGAGCCAATGTACTTTATGCCTTAAGTAAAGATCTCGCGACCAGTCGTAATTTGGCAGATATTTCTAAAATCGCCGTGCGTCATATTCAGGAAGAATTTGGTGGCACTAGCGTATTGTTGTTTCCTGTCGATGAGGGTCGGCTGGTTTATCCACAAGACCCGGCCATAGCAGAATCTCTTCACGCTGCTGATTTAGGGGTTGCGCAGTGGGTTTTCGATCATGCCCGGATTGCCGGACAAGGTACCGATACCTTACCCGGAGCCAGCGCCGTGTATTTCCCGTTATCCGGATTTCGTGGCGTTATCGGTGTGCTGGCTTTATGTGCCGCAAATCTGCGACGCGTGTTTCTGCCTGAACAGCGTCGGCTATTGGATACCTTTCTTAGCCAGATTGCTCAAGCCATTGAACGGGTGCATTTTGCCGAAGAGGCGCAACAAACGCAATTACGTATGGAATCAGAAACCCTACGTAATTCCTTGCTTAACGCCATTTCCCATGATTTACGCACGCCTTTGTCAGTCATCGTCGGTGCAGCCAGTACCTTGGTGGAAGAGCATGCGCTGCTTAGCGTGACTGATCGACAAGAATTGAGTTTCACCCTCCATGATGAAGCACTACGCATGTCAAACTTGGTAAACAATATTCTGGATATGGTGCGTTTGGAAGGCGGGCAAGCTTCGTTAAACCTGCAATGGTATCCACTGGATGAAATTATAGGTGGCGCTTTGGCGCGTATGCATAAGCGATTGGAAGGACGTATTGTCAACACACGGCTGCCGGATGGTCTTTGTTGGGTACGGCTTGATGCGGTGCTCATTGAACAGGTACTAATCAATCTGCTGGACAATGCCTGTAAATATACACCGGGTGGCAGCCCCCTCGACATTATCGCCGAACTTTCTACGCATATACTAAAAGTAACCGTCGCTGATCGCGGGTCTGGAATACCGGCGGGATCAGAGGAAAAACTATTCGATAAATTTTATCAGGTACACCGGGAAGGTACGCAAAGTGGCGTTGGTCTTGGCTTGGCGATTTGCAAGGCTATCGTTATTGCCCATGGCGGCGTTATCGGTGTCAGTAATCGGCATGGCGGGGGAGCACAATTCTTTTTTATGCTGCCTGTAGACGAAGCATCGCCGCAACTCGTTGATCAGCTGGAAGATGAATAACACGAATCCTGTTATTGTGGTTATTGAGGACGATTCCAATATCTGCCGCTTTCTGTGTACCAGTTTGAGGGCGCAGGGCTTTCAGGTGATTGAGGCAGCAACCGGTGAAAGAGACTTGTTGGAAATTGGCAATTTCGTTGCCAGTATCCCAAGAATCGTGTATTAGCCAAGAAGCAGGCGTAGAATTGGCAGTAAATAGTGTTGCATGACAGGCAAAAATCGGCCAACAAGAGACAGTCAGCCATTTTCAGTAAGGACAGGTAACTGGCTCAAAGCTATCGTTTCAGGAACTTCTTCGCATAAATTCCAACCATCATGATGGCTGATTCCGTTCCCATTGGGCAAAGCTTAACCTACCCTGTCGGTTTATAAATGGGCTGTGTAATTCATACTGTCATGTAGCACTCGCACAATGTGAATTTTGGTTGCTGTAACACGATAAAAAACTAAATGACGATTGATGTGAAATTGCCTGTACCCTTCTCGGATGTAATCACAGGCAAATCCCAATTCCGGATTTTCAGTGATTAAAGCGAATGCGGAATTTAATTCATCAAAGTAACAATCCGCCTGTTCCGCTCCCCAGTTTTTAAACGAATAAAGCCAGATATTTTTCAGATCTTGTTTTGCGAGCGCCTGAGTATGAATTTTGCGCATTTTCAGACTAAACCAGCTTCTTTTTTGGCTTCCAGCCTGATTGTTTCCATGTGTAATTCGCCAGCATCGCCACTTTCTTCGCCTTCAATCAGGGCGTTGCGTAAAAATTGCAGCTTTGAATTCGCATCTCTTTCTTCAAGCAAGCGTAAGGAGTCGCGCATAATTTCACTCACGCTTGCATAACGTCCACTCTTGATCAGTGCCTCAATGAGGCTATTCCAGTGCTCGCCAAGGCTAACAGTTTGGGTTCGTGCTTGGGCCATGTTGTTCCCCTAGTCAGTTTTTTTAATACAAAGTGTAAGATATATTCTTACACGTAATAAAGCAAACCTATTTTTTACGAACTTCGTACCGCTCATTAGTTCGTCTACCGGCGGGTGTCAAATGAACTGAGCGGGCTGATTTGTATAGCTTGACGAACGGATCGATTCATCTTGTCGCATCGGCAAAAATAGCCTCAAAAATGGACTGTCAGCTTTCTGTGGTTATGCATACAGTTAAAAATCGAGGTTCTATGTAGCGTTACTGGTCGATACCGAACGTTGAACAAAAAACCAGCTATGCTAACTTTTTTATCAAAAGTTGGCGGGCAGCTGACGGCCCAGACTGTGTAAAAACTCACAAACAAAATCTTCAGAGGTTGATTTCACTCCATTTACTTGTAAAAAAAGAATCAACTATCAATGGTTACTCTCGTTTTAAAGTGTAATTCAATCAATAATCCGTTAATTTTTCCACCGGTATTAGTGATTTTGAGTTTTGACACAGTCTGGGCCATGAGCTGCCGGTGGCGGCTGTCCGCTTATGGCCGATGAATATGGCAGAATGAAGGTGGGCAATGTGCTCAATTTAAATGGTGTTATCGTATCGTTTACTGTTTTGGCGTTTTGACACCCTTTAAAGCCATTAAAATGAAGTAACACTGTTTTGAGCAATAGACATTTTATCCAATGTATCCGAGACGGTATTTTTTATCATTTTGAGTATAACAAATTTCTAGAGCTACAATCTAGCATAGAGCGATGCATTTGCATCAATTAATATCAATATATTGACTTTACATCAAATTAAGCTTATATATTGTCATTATATTATTTTGTATGCATCTGTTATGTGAGGTATAAATCATGAACGCTCAACTCCAATC
>JBAXUR010000050.1:0-22283 GCA_037129595.1 Methylococcaceae bacterium
GCGCTGGCGGATTTTTCTGAAAGCTATGCCGACCAGAACGAAAAGGATTATCAAGGCTTGGTCCAGGCGGTACGGGAGGGGCGCTTGGAAGTTTATCTGGAGCGTTGAGGGCTATGAAGTAGTAGAGCCGGTAACCAAAACTTGGAGGACAAGAATATGAACTGGAGTAACAGGCAGTTGAAACGATTGCTGAAGAGCAAGGTGACGTTTTTTGGATTTAGCAGGATAGTTCGTTCATGTCTGTTTGTCAGTATCGCGCTCAGCCTGTCGGGATGCATGAGTTTTGGCCCGCCAAGCGTGGATCGTGATCGCTTTGATTATATCAATGCAGTCGCAAATTCCTGGAAACAACAAACTTTGCTTAATATTGTCAAGCTGCGTTACGCCGATACGCCGGTGTTCCTGGATGTGGGGCAAATCATCAGCGGCTACCAGTTACAGGGAACCGTAGGAATAACGGGAACGCTCAGTAGTGCAAGCGTCTATGGCGATATGTTGAATATGGGTTCCACTGGGAGCTTTACCGATAAACCCACCATCACCTACATGCCGCTAACGGGAGCTAATTTTATTCAGGTCATGATTACGCCGATTCCCCCACCGGCTCTGCTTATGCGTGCTGTAGAAGGCTGGCCCATTGACCTGCTCCTACAAATGGGGGCGCAATCCATCAACGGACTCTCGAATCGTAAAGGCGGGGTACGAGGCCATGCGGCCGATCCTGATTTTTTCAGGCTCTCGGATGCGCTTAGACGTCTTCAGGCCTCCGGTGTGATCGATTTTCGGGTGGACGTGTCAAAAGAAACCAAGCAGGAGGGTACGATACTCATTATCAGTGAAAAGAATATCTCTTCCGAAGTTCAGGCCGATAGGGCGTTGGTCAGGAAGTTGTTGGGGTTGCGGCCTGATCTTAAGGAGATCAAGATCGTTTACGGTACGGTGTCCGGAAAAGATGACGTTATTGCGATGCAGACGCGCTCCGGGTTTCAATTATTGACGCAACTGGGTTCATACATCGATGTACCACCCGAGCATATTGCCGAGGGACGGACTTATCCGCAAATTCAAACTTCAGACGGTGCTTTGTCGCTGCCACCTTTGATCAAGATTCATGCGGAAAAGTCGTTGCCGGCAGATGCTTTTGCTGCTATCAAGTATCGAGATTATTGGTATTGGATTGACGACCGTGACTTCCAATCCAAGGGTATTTTTACTTTTCTTATGATTATCATGACGCTGGCGGATACTGGAGAGAAGTCCCCCGCGCCGATTGTTACCATTCAGGGGAATTGAATAACGGGCAATTTCTAAAGGACGACATAAAAAGATACCGTGTCAGTGTTGCCAAAAAGCAATACAAGGGTTCGCAATGACTAAGCATTTCCAGGTTTTTAATGCTGATTGAAAATGGAAAACACCAAGATGTATTTGATAAATAATTAAAACAACAAGAGGTGAAATATGTTAAATAAAAGATGGTTAGGTCTTGTAATGGTAAGTTTTCTGGCTGTCGCCGGCTGTCAATCAACGGGTGGCCAGCTGGCAAATTCCTCGGTAGATATTACGCGTGATTCTAACGCTGCACTACAGAATCTTTATGCAAATAATCCGGAAGCCAGACTTTTGTCGAAGCGGGCCAAAGGTATATTGGTATTCCCAAATATTGTAAAAGCAGGCTTTATGATCGGTGCGCAATATGGCACGGGTGGTGCCTTGTTTAAGAACGGCAGAACAAGCGGTTATTACAACATCATCGCCGGATCGTATGGCTTGCAAGCGGGTGTGCAATCTTTTGGTTATGCGTTGTTTTTTATGGACAATGCCTCGTTGAGTTATCTTAATCGCAGCGAAGGGTGGGAAGTGGGTGTCGGTCCAAGTGTCGTTGTCGTTGACAAGGGCGTAGCTAAGTCACTGACTACAACGACAGCAAAAGACGGCGTGTATGCGTTTATTTTTGATCAAAAAGGTTTGATGGCAGGTTTAGGGTTGCAAGGTTCAAAAATCAGCCGTATTAATCCGAATTAAACATAACGGGTTATGACCGAAAAGTTCCTACAGGTAGCTTGATTAAACTTTTTAACGATCTTTTATGCGGTCACGCGTTATGTTTTTTTTAAAATTGCAGACGAAAAATAAAACGATTGTCCTTTAAATTTGCGCAGCAAGTGGAGACAAGCACTATGAATCAGCAGTCGACAACCCAAGCGGCAAGTCAGTCCGGCACCGCAGCACTTCGCTTTGACGCGGTCGCCGGTCTTACTGCCGCAGCGGTAGTTTTGCCCAAGGCAATGGCTTATGCAACGGTCGCCGGTTTGCCCGTTGCAGTCGGTCTTTATACCGCCTTTATCCCGATGATTATCTACGCACTGCTTGGCTCATCAAGAGTGCTCAGTGTTAGCTCCACGACTACTCTGGGCATCTTGGCCGGAACGCAACTGGCTCTAGCGGTGCCGGATAGCGATCCGGCGAAACTGATTACTGCCGTTGCTACCCTGACCGCTTTGGTGGGTGTGTTGCTGATACTGGCGTCGTTGCTGCGTCTGGGGTTTGTTGCCAACTTCATTTCTGCACCTGTCCTGACCGGCTTCAAAACTGGGATCGCCTTGGTGATCGTGCTGGACCAGTTGCCGAAACTGCTGGGTTTTCACATTACCAAGCAAGGTTTTATCCGCGATTTTTTCAGCATCATCCATCATCTCCCCCAGACCTCGCTAATCACGCTGACGGTGGCCGCTGCGACGTTGCTTGTGTTGATCAGCATGGAACGTCTGTGGCCGCATTCTCCGGCGCCTCTGGTTGCCGTTGGCGGTAGTATCGCTGCGTCGTGGTTCTTAGGGTTGGATGCACAGGGCGTCGCGACGGTCGGTCTGATTCCGCAAGGATTCCCATCGCTGACATTACCGAATATTGAGCTAATCGAACAATTACTGCCGGGCGCATTCGGCATTGCGCTGATGAGTTTCACCGAATCAATCGCGGCGGCGCGTGCATTTGCCGGTAATGAAGAGCCGCCGATCATTGCAAATCGTGAACTGATCGCCATAGGGGCGGCTAATATGGGTGGCGCACTGTTCGGCGCAATGCCAGCGGGAGGAGGCACCACGCAGACGGCGGTTGTGCGTGCTGCCGGAGGTCGTACGCAGAAGGCGTCGCTGGTGACGGCGGGTGCTGCGGCGGCAATCATGCTGCTGCTCTCGCCGTTGCTGGGCTTGCTGCCTTATGCCACGCTCGCGGCAGTGGTCATCGTTTACTCAGCAGGATTGATCCAGCCTGCAGAGTTTCTTGCCATTAGCAAGGTGCGCAAGATGGAGTTTCAATGGGCTATTGTAGCTTGTGTCGGTGTGCTTATATTTGGTACGCTACAGGGCATCGTGGTGGCGATTATCGTATCGCTGATCGGACTGATGAGCCAAGTCACCAACCCGCGTGTCTATGTCATAGGTCGCAAGCCCGGACAAGACGTGTTGCGACCGTTGTCGCCCGAACACCCCAACGACGAAACCTTTGATGGTCTGCTGATCGTGCGCCCGGAAGGACGCCTCTTATTTGTCAACGTGCAGAACGTGGCCGAGCAGATTCGCGCGCTGGTTGATCTGCACCAGCCGCAGGTGTTGGCGCTGGACATGAGTCGGGTACCTGATATCGAATATTCGGCGCTACAGATGCTGATAGAGCGCGAAAAACGTGGGACTGAAGGCGGTTCCTCGCTATGGCTGGTGGGTCTGAACCCCCGTGTGCTTGAGGTTGTACGCAATTCCGGGCTGGCGGAGCGGCTCGGTCGCGATCGCCTATTGTTCAATGTGCGTGCGGCGATCGAACGTTACCAAGCACGGGAAGCAAAGTAACCGCATGAAAAGACGAACCAGTAACCACATGATAAACATGAGGCATTTCTTTTTTTGGCTACGGAAACGCAGTACCATTCGTGGCAGACAAAGGTAAAAAGCCCTCTTTCTGTTAGATCAGTTTTTATGTTGGCAGTACTAAAAACGGTTGAAGCATTGCGAAACAATAAAGAAATAGAGCCAGGTGTGAAATGATCAGTTTATTGATTGCCTTAAAAATTATTCCCATGATTTTCATGGCTCTGTTTCCGGTGGTAAATCCCATTGGAACGGCTCTTATCCTTTTTGGCATGACCCGAGGGGTTGACGATCAAACCTGGAAATCAATGTCACGGAGAATAGCGCTGTATTCCTTTCTTTTTTTATCTTTTTTCTTTTTTTTCGGTAGTTATATTCTCAAGTTGTTTGGAATATCCATTCCGGTGGTACAGTTTTCGGGAGGGATAGTTTTGGCATTGATGGGTTGGCAACTGTTAAATCAAAAAGAGACCAGTAAACCGGTTTCTGAAAAAGATCCGGATCATACTGGTTTGTCAATTGAACCAAAAGCTTTTTACCCCTTTACTTTTCCTCTGACAGTAGGCCCCGGTGGAATGGCCGTGGTTTTGACCTTTAGTGCGCATTTAAATCAGGAATCCATGCTTCTGTTAACGCTGGAACGAGGTGCCGCAATTATTGGGATTTTCTTGATGTGCGTAGTCGTGTCTATTTGTTATCGAAATCTTAAATTTATGACCAAGCGATTTTCAGCTGCAGGCGCTTTGGCAATATCAAAAATACTCGCTTTTTTTGTGCTTTGCATTGGTGTCGAGATTGCTTGGGCAGGCTTTAAGGCACTGGGTCATTAGCCAGGAAGTGTACGCTTAAGGTACTCGATTGATTTGTTGTTTTATTTTTCTTATAGAGGTATAACACCATGTTTAATAAAGTTAAAGCAGTAAAAATTAGATTATTTAAGAAACAAAAAGTCGGGCGTAAGGTGCTAATCGTTTTGGCATTGAGCGTTACTTTTCCGGTGTTTGCTGCAAGCATTCCGGATGCTACAGCGTTAATTCAACAACTGGGCATTCAGCAAGGCGATGTGGGTAAGCTAAATCAGGGAGACGTTGTTTTTTTTAATGTCGCAGAAGGCGACGAAAAAGAGTTGGCCGCAGGCGCTGCCATGTATTTTCCGGCCACACCATCCAAAATGATCGGATTAATCAAGAATAAAGGCTTGGCATCAATAGATACTGAAGTCACTGCAGAAGGTGCTATTCCTTTACAGGCAACGCTTGATAACTTTAAAGGTTTCGCCTTCAAAGCCGGCAGCGATGAAGCCGCCAGTTTTTTGGCGGCAAAGCCGGGTAGCCAATTTAATCTGTCGACTGAAGAGTTTCAGGCACTACAGGCTATAAGTGCCGCCAACCCTGATGCGGCATCACAAGCTTATCGGAAAATTTTGTTCCAACGTTGGCAGGCTTATCAAAAGAATGGCTTGAAGGGCATTGCGACCTATGATCGCGGTAATGGCACGGAAGCCAATCCTGCCGGAGAACTGCGAATCGCTACGCAGAACAGCAAAGTACTGGCCCGTTATTTTCCGGAATTGTATAAGGTCTGGCTGAATTATCCCGCTGCTTTGCCAACAGGTGCCGAGGAGACGTTTTTCTGGCGCAATCGTAACGTGGAAAGTCGTCCAACGGCTATTCTTGTCCACCGGGTCATGTTGAGTAATGATGCTGGTGAGTTGATTCTTTCCCGACAATTTTATGCGGGACATTCTTATAACTCCAATCAGCTCACTATTGCCTGCTTACCTTACCTCGACGGCTCCCTGGTTACTTATACAAATCGAACATTTACGGATCAGGTTGCTGGTTTTGGTAGTAGCGTAAAACACTCTGTGGGCGGTCAACAAGCGCGAGGAGAAATGACTAAAATGCTGAAAAATGCTCGTAAGGCACTTAAATAAACGGACACTTTTTAGCAAGTAGAGTAGCGCTGTGCGCCATTAAATACCTTAAAGCAAGCACAACGCCGCTCTAACCTGGCAGCGGATTTACAGCGCTGTGTAACATCATTTGTAACTTAATAGGCGAACAAAATGAAGTTATGTTTTACCTTTACAAGGGTGTTTAATTATTATTCAGTGATATTAGAGGAGGATAACTGATGTCTGCTCCGTTAACCGCTTTCGTTATTCTTGTCTGTATGCTTTGTGGAATGACGCTGGGTTCATACTTCCGGTTGGTTTTACCTGATGATCACACACAAACAGATTCAAAGGATATTCTGATGACGTCGGCCGGCATGATGGCTACGCTGATCGCTTTGATTATTGGTCTGCTGGTGACGTCGGCGAAAGGCAATTACGATAATACAACCTTAGGCATGACTCAATCAAGTGCGAAAATCATCACGCTCGACTATTACTTGTCCAACTACGGGTCGGAAGCGAAGGAAGCGCGGGAGCTTGTGCGTCAGGCGATAACCTCAGCAATTGAACGCATCTGGCCTGACGAAAGCACACAAGGGGCTGATTTGGCGAAGTTGGAAGCAGCTACTGGAATGGCTGACGTTTACAGCAAGATTCGTGAGCTTTCGCCGCAGAACGACTCGCAAAAATATCTTCAAACTCAGGCCCTGCAAGTGAGCGCCGACATGATGCAATCACGATGGATGTTAATCGAACAGTCACAGATTAACCTGCCGAGGATATTTCTTGTGGTGCTGACATTCTGGCTCACCGTTCTGTTTGCTCAATTTGGCTTGTTGGCTCCCCGGAACCTGACAGCGAAGTCGGCATTGTTTATCTGCGCCCTATCGGTGTCGGGTGCCATTTATCTTATCCTGGAATTAAATAACCCACTGGATGGAACCATCAAGGTTTCGAGCGGCCCACTTCACAAAGCGCTTTCTTTAATCGGGAAATAGTTTGTAGAGATAAATAATAAAATTATCAATAAGTTAAATCGATAAAATGCGGTGAAACAAACTCTGTAAATGGTATTTATCAGGTTAATATTGTTGATGCCGATGTATGACCTGGCGGGTTATCAAATAACCAATTCTTTTAACCGCTTTGCTGGCAGTTTCAGGATGCGGCCCAAGGACGACGTGCTTAATGAGCGCTGGAAACCGCTTGTGGTTAAGCGGGTGGATTAAAACAAGTATTTGCATTATTTACACGTTGTAGCAATGGGAGTCGGAGTTAAACCTGACAGTTCTGTTTTGAGTTAAGTGAAAAAAATAGGGGAAGTACCGTTACAGGGTAGTTGTTAATCACCGTCAGATGATGAATATTGAAACTGGCGGCTTACATAAACGTGGAGAAAAATCATGAAAAATTTAGACATACTCTATATCGTTAACAATCAAATGCAAACGCGGTTTGGCATCAGTCGTCCTATGCGGATCGGCTTGGCTGCGCTGTTGCTACCATTGCTTATCAGTGCCTGTGCGACAGAGGCCCAATTTCTCGCGCAGAATTCCCCCTCAGCGCTAAAAACCGCACTCACCAGAGGGCAATTTGAGCTAAATTGCCCACAGGCGACCGGTACGGTGCTTTCCCAGAAAGTCACTTACATAAACGGTTTGGGGGTTGGCATGGGCGGCGGAGGTGGTTATGAATGGACTGAATATACTATCGGCGTCAGGGGGTGCGGCAAACAGGCGGTTTATGAAACAATGTGTCGAGATCCGGATAATTGCAATGCTTTTGCGCAGACAGGGCGCGTTCTGGATAGTAGGCAATAACCGGAATTGTAGGCATGTTGTATCGCTTTGTCGAACTGGTTGCCTTTCGATTCTTCAGGCTGTCATTGCTGGTGATTATAGGCGTGTTGATATCGCCGGTGAGTAAGGCGGATATAGAACCCAGATCGTATTCCAATATACCCACCGGCATTAACTTTCTTCTTGCGGGATACTCTTATATGAAAGGCAATGTAGCGTTTGCACCGACGCTGCCCATTAACAACGCCAAGTTGGAAACTCAAAGTTCTGTCTTTGCTTATATCCGTTCACTGGACTTATGGGGGAAATCCGGCAAGGTTGATATTATTCTCCCGGAGGCTTGGTTATCCGGTCAAGCGGAGGTGTTGGGACAACAAAGGGAAAGAGATGTTGTTGGTTTTGCAGATCCCATGGTTCGTTTATATGTCAATCTTTTTGGAGCTCCGGCGATGTCGATGAAAGATTTTGCCAACTATAAGCAGGACACGATTGTCGGTGTTAGTCTTGCCGTAACCGCGCCGGGTGGGCAATACGATCCACAGAAATTGGTAAATATCGGCACCAATCGCTGGTCCATTAAACCCGAGATTGGTGCATCCAAGGCGTGGGGGTCTCTTACCGCCGAGGCTGCCGCTGGCGTGTTCGTTTTTACTGATAATAATCAGCCGTTTCAGGGGCAGACTTTGGCACAGCAGCCAATGTATAACCTGCAAGGACATTTGATTTACAATTTTACCCCTGGTATTTGGGGGGCTCTAGATGCCAATTATTATACGGGTGGACGCACCACTATGGACAACAAAATGGCAGATAACCTGCAACAGAATTGGCGAGTTGGCGCTACGCTGGCGCTTCCCATTACCCGGCAGCATTCCATCAAACTTTACGGCAATACCGGCGTTTCCTCACGAACTGGCAGCAACTTCGACTTGGTCGGAATTGCCTGGCAGTACCGCTGGGGAGAAGGGCTTTAGTGGCATTTCTATTATAAAAATAAAGTTCATAAATTGTTTGAATGAAATAAAAGGCAAAAAAGCAACGTATCAAGTATTGATGATCCTTGCTAATAATTTATTATTTTTGTTAATTTTCAAGCCAATTTTTATGTTTGTCAGGCAAGGCTTGATCAACCTTGATTTGGCACAATAATCTCATCAGTACCGCTTTTATATCATGAGAGGTGATTAATAATGCATGACACACTAAAAAATCACCGCATTCTTAGCGGTTGCCTTGATATTAAACCGAACTGTTTTAAGATCAATCGGGTTTTATTAAGTCTTTTATGGTTACTGATGCTATCCCCTGTTTCTGTTTCGGCTACGCCGACTTCCACATTGCTCAACGGGATATTACAACAATCAACCGGTAAGCGGGTTTCAGCACCTGCCGTGATTGATTCGGCAGCGCTTATTGAAGATATTAATAATAAACTTGCCGCAACCAGTGATCAACTGGCTCTCATGCCGCCGGAAGTTATTTCTGGATCATCTACCTCCAGATTGCCCGAAGACGAAGATATCTTTGCTCGACGCTTAAATCTCAAGCAGCTTGTATTTATCTATAAAGGACAACTTGCTCGTTTGGCGAGCTTGCAGATCCTTCATCAGCAGCGTCTTGAGCTGGAATATCAGACTGCAAACTGGTCTGGATTTAGTGAGTCGTCTTCCCATCCATTTCTCAGGGCAGATGAGCTGAAAGCAACTATTACCAGACTCGGTAGCCGGATAGATGAACTTAAGTCCTGGCTATTAACGCTTGACCAAGTGGACATACAGATAATAAACATTGTCGAGAACTCCACAGTAAAGCTAAGACAGGCTGACGAGGCGGTAGAACAGGCTAAAAAATCACCTACTCAGCAAGCCAGTCTGGGCAGGAATCGTGATCTACTGATATTACAAAATCAGATGGATTTGGCGCGTGCCTTGGGATTTCAGATTGAAAGACAGGCAGTACATGAAGAATTACTGGAAACTCAGGCAAAACTGCAACTAGCCAACAAACAACTGAGTGTGTTATCAGAGCGTATAGAATTGACTCAGCAAGACATTGATCAGGTACAGGAAAATATCGAAAGTGAAAGCCGACAAATCATTGCCGAGCTTAAGCTCGGGGCTGCAGCGCTCGATATTGGAAGTAATGTAGATCAACAGAAAAGGTCAGCCTCAAGCCCCACGGCTAAAACACCTCAACCGGAATCTACAAAACCCGGACAGATTGATCAGGTACGCGAAGCGCAGCGTAATACTGCCGACATTAAATTGCAAGTGCTTAACAGGATAATGGTTTACCTGCAAATGCAGGGAGATATATGGAATTATCGCTGGGCATACGCCAAGGTGACTGACCGTGAAAAAGCCGGCGACGTTTATGGCAAGATTATCCAGAATCAGGGGATTTTGAAAGCGGTTCACGATTATGTCAATCAGCAGCGTCATCGTGTATTGACACACATTACCAGTCAGTCTGTTGAAGAACTGGATTCTACACTGACCGGTCCAGACACCATAAGGGATGAGCTAAGAAATCTTGATCTTGAACAGGTGGTTTTATGGTCGCGCTTGCTGGGGGCAATTGAAGCAACAGAAAACTTGCTGGGGCGCTGCAAGCAGGAACTGGACGAGCGTTTTCGGGTTAAGTCATTTTCCGATTATCTGACGGAAGCATGGCTGGAAACTCGCGACTTTGCGTCACAGATTTGGGCGTTCGAGCTCTTCGCTGCGGAGGACACCCTAGTCGTTGATGGACAACCAATCAGTGGCAAACGCAGCATAACTGTCGATAAAGTCGTGACAGCTTTAGCTATTCTGGTTGTTGGTTACTGGGTTGCTGTTCGCTTGGCTCGTATAATCGAAGGGATGGCAGTGACCCGATTGGGTATGGATGCAAGTCTTGCCCGGATTGCCTGGCGCTGGATATTGTTTATTGAGGTCTTGCTCCTGGTGGTATTGAGCATGCTGGTGGTCAGGATTCCCTTAACGATATTTGCC
Organism: Methylococcaceae bacterium; assembly: GCA_037129595.1. Taxonomy (GTDB): domain Bacteria; phylum Pseudomonadota; class Gammaproteobacteria; order Methylococcales; family Methylomonadaceae; genus Methylobacter_C. The sequence continues at coordinate 10,556 of JBAXUR010000050.1, forward strand.
TTTATGGGGGGTGCGCTGGCTATCGGGGTAGGATTTGGGATGCAAAATATGCTCAAGAACCTGATCAGCGGGCTTATGTTGTTGTTTGAACGTCCGTTCATGCCGGGTGATGTAGTTGAAGTGGGTGGTATTCGTGGTCGCGTTTTGGATATTGGGGTGCGGAGTTCGCATATTATCGATGGAAACGGCATTGAAACGGTGATTCCTAATAGCACCTTTATCGAGCAGAACGTGACCAACTGGACGTTGAGTAGCCGATCTGTTCGTATCGTGGTTAATGTCGGCATTGCTTATGGTTCACCAGTTAAAAAGGCCACCGATCTGCTGCTTGATATTGCGGAGCAACATGGCTTGACGCTCGCCAATCCCGCTCCTCAGGTATTATTTGAAGATTTCGGTAGCGATGCCTTACTTTTTGGCTTGTATGTTTGGGTTGAAATCAAGCCCGAGGTATCTTGGAAAACTATCGCTAGTGACCTGCGTTACATGATTTACAAAACGATGACCGAGCAGGGTATAGTCATTGCCTTTCCGCAACGGGATATCCATATCGATACCAATAGCCCCCTCGAAGTTCGGGTGCTTGCTGAGGCGCATGATACCGGACGACTAAAAAAGTAAATTTTTATGTGTGCCGAATCAGGTCTGTAAGGTCTGCCTTGGCGGGGCGTTGTTTTGTAGTTGCCAAGCGATTAAACGAGAAAATTTTGTACATTAAGCAAGCACCGCGTAAAATTAGCCGTTGCTTGGCATCGTCTTTAACATTCAAAGACTTATGTTTTCCGAGGAATCTAGGGCTTATAACACTAGCATTCCTTAATGCACATCTATATAGATTGAGTTATGAATACGACGAATACCGATAACACCACCTCTCCGATCAAAGAGCCGCCTAAAATGCCGGGTGCCTTGCCGCTTTTAGGGCACATGCTCAAATTCGGAAAAAATCCTTTTCTGTACATGGTAAACCTTAGGGAGTCACTGGGAGAAATCGGTGAGTTTCGAATGTTCCATCAAAAAATGGTACTAATGACCGGCCCTGAAGCGAATGAAGCTTTTTTTCGTGCGCCTGATGCGCAGTTGGATCAAAGCCAAGCGTATAAAATCATGACGCCAATTTTTGGTAAAGGTGTGGTTTTTGATGCCCCTCCGCACAAAAAAGATCAACAGCTTAAAATGCTCATGCCGGTATTGCGCGATAAACCGATGCGTGGCTATGCGCAAGTGATAGTCCAAGAGGTTGAGCAAATGATTGCCGGTTGGGGCGATACCGGCGAAATTGATCTGCTTGAGTTTATGAAAGAACTGACTATTTATACCTCCAGTCACTGTCTGCTGGGTGATGAATTTAGATATGAACTGAACGAAGAATTTGCAAAAATTTATCACGACCTTGAAAAAGGCGTAAACCCTCTGGCGTTTGTTTTTCCTTATTTACCCTTGCCGGTATTTCGTCGCCGTGATAAAGCTCGCGCCAGATTACAAGAACTGGTGACCGGTATTATTGCTAAAAGAGCGCTAAAGACCGAAAAAAGCGAAGATGCCTTTCAATTATTGATTGAATCCAAATATGATGACGGCAGTCACTTGTCAGCACATGAAATAACGGGTATGTTAATTGGAACCATATTCGCGGGGCATCATACAACAGCAGGAACAGCCGCGTGGACTTTGCTGGAATTGGCTCGCCGGCCGGAAGCGTTGGTGGTCGTATTGAAAGAACTGGATGAATTGTTCGGTACTGATGGTGAAGTCACTTTTCAGTCTTTACGTGAAATACCGGCATTGGAAAATGTTATTAAAGAAGTGTTACGCTTGCATCCGCCTTTAATCTTTTTAATTCGAAAAGTGATGAAAGACTTTCACTTTAAAGGTTATACAGTTAAAGCCGGAAAATATGTGTGCGCCTCACCACGCGTTTCCCACCGGATAGCCGAGGTTTTTCCTGATCCGGAAAAATTTGATCCGGATCGTTATTCAGAAGCCCGTCAGGAAGATGCCCTGCCTTTTAGTTGGATTGCCTTCGGCGGTGGCAAACATAAATGCACCGGCAACGCTTTTGCCATGTTGCAATTAAAAGCCATTTTTAGCATTTTATTACGTCGCTATACGTTTGAACTGGTAGACGAGAAAGATCATTATCAGGATGATTTTACCCAAATGGTTGTGCAACCCGTATCGCCTTGCCGTGTTCGGTACATCAAACGCAAGACTATAAAGACAATGGTTACCGAATCAACGATAGTTGAAGCCCAAGAAAACCGACAAGCCGGCCCTGGTTTTCACATAAAAATCGACAGGGAGCTTTGTCAGGGGCATGCAACCTGTATGGCGGAAGCGCCAGAGCTTTTTCAGGTAGACGAGGCGGGCAATCTAACGGTTTTACAAGAAAATCCTGTATTGGATTTACTGGAAAAAGCACGACAAGCCGAAAAATATTGCCCAACCAAAGCAATTGTAATTATTCAGTCCCCCTCTTTGACAAAGAGGGGTTAGGGGAGATTTTATTAGATAAATCCCCCTCAATCCCCCTTTTTCAAAGGGGGAGGTGAATACTTACAAGCAATTATTGTTAACTTAATTAACGAGTAACAGAGACAAAGAATGGCCGCATATCCCAGAGCAGAACTTGAAGAAATGGTTGAACGTTGGTTGCAAGCCAATCGTGACGCTGAAAAAGAAGGTAACTGGCCCAAGCATTTGGGTGCCATGTACACCGACGATGCAGAATATCGCTGGAATATTGGCCCCAATGAAGAATTTGTAGCGCGTAGCCGTAAAGAGATAGAAGAATGGGCTTTAGGCGTGCAAATGGAAGGCTTTGAAGATTGGCGCTATCCTTATCATCGTATTTTAATTGATGAAAAACAAGGCGAAGTGATAGGCTTGTGGCGTCAAGTATCGCCTGCACTCCGTGAAGACGGTACGCATTATGAAGTCGCCGGCATAGGGGGCTCTTGGTTTCGCTATGGCGGTGATTATAAATGGGAATGGCAACGGGACTTTTTTGATTTGGGTAATGTGAAGGCCTTGTTTTTTGAACTGGCCGCCGATGGCAAACTTGACCCGGCGGTAAAAAGAAAAATAGGCAAATTGGCCAAAGGACAGTTGCTGCCCGGTCATGAGCGCTTACGTACTCAACCCAGCCTCTTTAAAAAGCTGAAAGGGTTTATGGCAATGGTACGCATTGCCTTGTTTAACAAATGAAAATACACCATTTTTTGACTAAACCAGACCTGATAACCATCAATGCTTAAAGTAAAATCTAGCTGGAAAAACTGGCAACTACTGACTGACAAGGGTCGGCACATTTGGGCATTTAAGCCACAATCAAAGGCAATTAATGATCATCTAAAAAATGTCGATGACATTTCAGACCAGGAAATAGCAAAGTTTTCTGAAGATTTTCAGTTTGATAAATTCACCAATCCCAATTCCGGCGATCAGGTTTATCGACACGCAGCCATTAACACGAAGTTTAAGGAATTTGCAGAACACATTCCGCAAGCAGACAATCCCGACGCACAAAAAGTCACCGATGCGGTCATCAAAGGTATTAACTACTTTTCTGGTTTGCAAAGTGACGCCGGGCATTGGCCAGGTGATTACGGCGGCCCATTATTTCTTTTGCCCGGATTACTGATAGCCTCTTATATTTCTGATACACCGTTTCCCAAACCGCATCGGGAAATGATGAAGGTTTACCTGTTTAATCATCAAAATAAAGATGCTGGTTGGGGCATGCATATTGAAGGTGAATCGACCCTCTTTGGTACGGTCATGCAATACGTGTCACTGCGTATTTTGGGGGTCGATAAAAATCATGAACAGTTAATCACTGCCAGGGCGTGGATCAAAAATAATGGCGGCGCAACCGGCATTCCCTCTTGGGGAAAGTTTTATCTGTCTATTCTAAATTGTTATGACTGGCAAGGTTTTAACAGCCTGTTTCCTGAAATGTGGTTATTTCCCAAATGGTTGCCGATACATCCATGGCGCTACTGGTGTCATAGTCGCATGGTGTACTTGCCCATGGCTTATTGTTATGCCCGGCGCATTAAAGCGCCAGAAAACGAGCTGATTTTGTCATTAAGAGAGGAACTTTATAACGACGCTTTTACGGCGATTAACTGGCCAAAACAGCGGAATGTAGTTTGCGAAAAAGATTGTTACACCACACCGTCACCGGTACTAAAGTGGATGAACTTCTTTACCAATCACTATGAAAAAATAAAATGGCCTTGGTTAAGAAAAAAAGCCACTGACTATATTTTAAAATACCTCAATGCAGAAGATGAGCAAACCGAATACCTTGATATAGGGCCGGTTAATAAAGCCATTAATTCTATTTGTATCTGGCATGCCTACGGCAAAGAGTCTGAGCAATTTAAAAAGCATGTAGCGCGTTGGTATGATTATTTGTGGATTGCTGAAGATGGCATGAAAATGAGTGGTTACAACGGCTCACAACTTTGGGACACCGCTTTTGCAACCCGGGCGATACTGGAAAGTGACTTGGGCATGTTATTTCCGGAAACACTGGCAAAAAGTTATCAGTTTATCGAGCTGTCGCAAATCATGACTGAGCACTCCACACATGCCGAGTTTTTCCGTCACCCCATGATCGGCAGTTGGCCTTTTTCAACCGCTGAACAAGGTTGGCCGGTGGCCGATTGTACCGCCGAGGGCTTAAGTGCCACTTTGGCGCTGCATCATTCAGGGCTGGTTAAACCGGTAATTGATGAGCAACGCATCAAACAAGCGGCCGAAATTATCCTTTCTTATCAAAATACCGATGGGGGATGGGCCACTTATGAATTAACGCGTGCACCCAAATGGCTGGAAAAACTTAATCCCTCAGAAGTGTTTGCCGATATAATGATCGATTATTCATGGACTGAATGTACCTCTGCATGTGTTATTGCTTTACTGGAGCTTAAGGAAGTTTATCCCGACTTTAAAAATAGCGAAATACGCAAAGCAATAAGTGCAGGAATTGATTTTATTCTTAAACAGCAAAAGACCGATGGTTCGTGGTATGGTGGTTGGGCGGTTTGTTTTACTTATGCTACCTGGTTTGGCGTAGAAGCGCTCAGCAAAGCCAAGGGTAAAGGTTATTATGACGACACAATTATAGTGGGCAGTATCAATAAAGCCTGTGTCTTTTTAGTGGGCAAGCAAAAAACGGATGGCGGCTGGGGTGAAACTTTCGAATCTTGCTCTAAACTCGTTTATAGCGAGGCAGTTAAATCTCAAGTGGTTAATACTGCATGGGCACTGCTAACTTTAATGGCCGCTAACTTTGGTGACAAAAAAGTGCTTGAAGCGGGCATCGAGGTCTTGTTGAAGAGACAAACCGATCTTGGCGATTGGTCACAGGAAAATATTTCAGGGGTTTTTAATTATAACTGTATGATAACCTACGCTAACTATAGGAATATATTTCCTGTCTGGGCGTTGAGTCGATATTATAGGCAGACTATTCAGGGATGATAAGACAATCAACGCAGTTTAAAGTATTTGTATCAAGTAGCCCACTATGAAATCAGAATTTGACATTTGCATTATCGGTGCTGGCATGGCCGGTGCCACCATTGCCGCGTATCTCGCCCCCAAAGGCGTTAAGATTGCGTTAATTGATCATTGCTATAAAGAGAAAAAACGAATTGTCGGCGAGTTGTTACAGCCGGGAGCCGTGTTGTCGCTTGATCAAATGGGGCTTGGAAATTTACTGGAGGGTTTTGATGCGCAGCCGGTTGATGGGTACTCTTTGCTGCAAGGCGATGAAAAAATAACCATACCTTATCCGGATCACTACAAAGGTATGGGACTGCATAATGGCCGATTTTTACAAAAAATCAGAGCCTCTGCCCTGCACAATGAATCGGTTAAGCAAATCCATGGCAAGGCCTTGCAACTACTGGAAAATGAGCGACATGAAATTATTGGCGTTAGTTACCGGGAGTCGCTTACCTCCGAGATAAAGTCTATTTATGCCCCCTTAACCATTACCAGCGATGGCTTCTTTTCAAATTTTAGGGATGAACTCAGCAATAATAAAAAAAGCGTAACGTCTTATTTTATTGGCTTGATTTTAAATGACTGCGACATGCCTTTTCCAAAACATGGGCATGTGTTTTTATCAGGACCAACACCCTTTATTTGCTATCCAATTTCCAAACACGAAGTCAGGCTTTTAATCGATTTCCCGGGTGATCAGTTGCCCAGAAAATTATTGCTACAAGCCCATTTGGATACCAATGTGACGCCGTATATCCCCGAATCCATGCTTGACAGCTACGAGAAAGCCATGCAGGAAGGTGGCTTTAAAGTGATGCCCAATCATTATATGGCGGCAAAACCTATCATCCGCAAAGGTGCCGTGATGCTGGGTGATGCACTTAATATGCGCCATCCGTTAACCGGTGGCGGCCTGACGGCGGTATTCTCGGATATACAAATATTGAGTGCGCATTTATTGGCGATGCCTGATTTTTATAATACCGATTTAATTCACGATAAAATCGAAGCCTATTACCGTGACAGACAACACGCCAATGCTAATCTCAATGTGCTTGCCAACGCGCTGTATGGTGTAATGTCTAACGACTTACTTAAAACGGCGGTATTCAAATACCTGCAATGTGGCGGTGTTGATGCGCAAGAGTCAATTGCTATTTTGGCCGGATTAAACAGAAACCACTATTCTTTGATAAAACAATTCATTTGTCTGGCGATATTTGGCGCCTTTGATTTGGTTCGACAAAGCATCAGGAATCTACCCAAGGCCGTAAAAATATTGTGGGATGCGTTCTTAATCATCAAACCTCTGGCCAAAAACGAGCTGTCATTTTCCGCAGTTATTAGTGGTTACTTTAAAAAATAACCACTGGCGCTTAATCTTCACATCCCATCAAAAATCTCCGTTGATTATTAAATCAAAGGAGAATTGGCGGCCAGATATTGGCAATTTTGCCATTGTACAATAAAAAACCAAAACTTTTACAGTGGGTTTTAAGCCAAGCTGGCGTTATCATCCAATCAAAAAAGCTTATCAAATAAACCATCAAGTACACTAACAACAAAACAAAAGATATTATTTTGTAATATGGTAAAATTGCGATTCCATCGGAGTCCCAAGTCGTCAAAGCTTACGCGCCGGCATTTTTTGCTGCGCCGCTCTGGAAGTGAAAATCATTAAATGAGCGTGTGATTTGAGATTTGGTGCGGAACGATACAACAAAGGATGCTGTATCATTATCCTTACATTTAGGAAAGGTAATTTAATAACGTAAATAGGTTGACGTAATTTTCTATTTGTCTTCCCTGTTATCTAATTCCCCATCCATAACTTTTGTTTAACTTCATACCTTACAATTCCTATGAACAAACCCAAAAAAGTCGCAATTTTAACCGCCGGCGGTTTAGCACCTTGCCTAAACTCAGCTATCGGTAGCCTTATCGAACGTTATACTGAAATTGATCCTTCTATTGAAATCATTTGTTATCGTAGCGGCTACAAAGGTCTGTTACTGGGCGATTTTTATACCGTAACGCCAGCAATGCGTGAAAAAGCGGGGCTTCTACATCGTTTTGGCGGATCGCTGATTGGTAATAGTCGCGTTAAATTAACCAACGTTAAAGATTGCCTTAAACGCGGCCTGGTACAGGAAGGTCAAGACCCGCAAAAAGTAGCGGCGGATCAATTGGTTAAAGACAATGTTGATATTCTTCATACCATCGGTGGTGACGATACCAATACCGCAGCGGCTGATCTTGCCGCTTTTCTTGCCAGTAACAATTATGGTCTTACTGTTATCGGTTTGCCAAAAACTGTTGACAATGATGTCTTCCCTATCAAGCAATCATTAGGTGCATGGACAGCGGCAGAGCAAGGAGCGCGTTACTTTTGGAATGTTGTGGCTGAAAATAATGCCAATCCACGTATGTTGATTGTTCATGAAGTGATGGGGCGCAGCTGTGGATGGTTAACAGCTGCCACAGCTCAGGAATATCGTAAGTTGCTTGATCGCGCTGAATGGTTGCCTGAATTGGGCCTTGACCGTAATGCCTTTGAAGTTCATGGTATTTTCATTCCTGAAATGACCGTTGATATAGCGGCTGAAGCCAAACGTCTTCGTGCCGTTATGGATAAATATGACTGCGTCAATATTTTTGTTTCCGAAGGTGCCGGTGTTGAATCTATCGTTGCCGAAATGCAGGCCAAAGGGCAAGAAGTACCACGCGATGCTTTTGGTCATGTAAAGCTTGATGCGGTTAATCCCGGCAAATGGTTTGGCGAACAGTTTGCAGAAATGTTGGGCGCAGAAAAAACCCTTATTCAAAAATCAGGTTATTTTGCCAGAGCCGCCGCTTCAAATGTTGAAGATATTCGCTTGATCAAGTCTTGCGCTGATCTGGCTGTCGAATGCGCCTTCCGACGTGAATCCGGTGTAATAGGTCATGATGAAGATCGTGGCGGTGTTCTGCGTGCGATTGAATTTCCTCGCATCAAAGGCGGCAAACCGTTTGATCTTGAAACATCATGGTTCAACGAAACGCTTGCTGACATTGGCCAGGCCAAGGGCGACAAGGTTGAAGTCGGTCACTAAGCGACAGATACCTGTAAGTCCGTAGGTTGGGTTACGCAACGCTAATCCAACCTACACACTACCCCAAAAGTCTTTAATAACTCTGGAACATCTATGGCTACTTGGCTGGAAACTTGTCAACAACAACTGGCGCGGTTAGAAATAACCTCTGTATTAGCGGATAAATTGGTCACGCTGTGTAATAAAACAGGCGAAGATATTGCACCCGAGCTTGTTGAAAAACTCAACGTGGAACACGCACGCTTAAACCGACAACTGGAGCGTTTACATGCCAACCGCTTTGAAGTCGCTGTTATTGGTTTGGAAAAAGCGGGCAAGAGTGCGTTGCTAAATGCGTGGTTAGGGCAAGAGATTTTACCTTCTGCACGCGAAAGATGCACCTTCACCAGCACAGAAATCTGGTCCGCCCAGACTGAGCAAGATCAACTTCTTTCCATTCAATACTACAGCAAGGAAGAGATAAACAAGCTTCAACAGCAAAGGCAAGAGGCCTTAGCCGGAAATCTGAATGACAAGGAACGGAAAGAAATACAAGAAGATTTTGATGATACTGAAAAAAATCTGAATGCCATCTACGAGTTTACCAAGCAAAAAAATGGCTTTACCCAAGGTTTTATAGATATTAGTGAAATTAATGAACACTTACAGTCTGCGATTTTTAAAAATCGGGCGCAGTCTTTAGCCATTAAACGCATACAACTTAAAACAGTGCGCCTAAGAAGTGATAGGGATATTATTTTTCATGATGTTCCCGGTTTTAATTCGGGCATTCAAATGCACTCGGAACAAGCCATTGATCGACTAAAGGGTTGTGATGCGATTATTTATGCCAAGGAGATGAAGCAACCTTCCATTACCGGTCCGGAAAAGGAAATATTGCTTATTGCAGACTCTGAAGATCCCAGTATAAAAGTCTCAGACAAAATTTTTGTGGTGCTCACGCAAGCGGATGCGTTGGATGATCAGATTGATTTTAAGGAAACCCTGGCAAAACACAGAAATTATTGGCCCGCTGTTCCCGAGCGACGCATGATACCGGTTTGTGCGCGCGCTCATTTGGTTGACTTTGGCATACCATCAGAAGATACCTTGCGGCGCAATAAAAGCGCAGACGATAAACTGAAATTAAAAAAACTGGGCATCAATGATGGCATTTTGCTATTAAAAGAAACCGTCAATCATTACATCGATCACGAACGCGCAGAAGTATTGCAAAAACGTTGCGACGCACTGGTCAGTAATATACGACTCTATGCCGGTGACGTTTTGGTTAAACTTGAACCCGTTTATGGCGCGATAGCGGATGGCGATATAGAAGAAGATGACCTGCTGGGCAAAGACTTCAATCAATGGTGGGGGCGCGAATGGCAGCGCATTAAAAAAGACTTTGACGTTTGGTATGCCGAAAGCATTCAAGGGCGTAAGGAAGCCGATGCGCTGGGTGCCGAGCATCAGGAGTTGGCGACCTTACATGCCGCTTATGATGAAAAAATTGAAGCATTGCTTTCCAATCTTACCACTGGCCAAATGGATGAGTTAAAACGCATTTATACCTCAGGTAGAACGATTTCAATGCCCGACCCGCGCGAAGGCAATTACAAGATTCGCGAAGAACTCTTTAGAGAAATTCAGCAAAAATTTGAAACCGAACTGACCGACCAATTAGCGCAATCATTACAAGTCTTGATCGATCAAATTGTTCAAAAAACAGAAACATTGTTGTGGGAAACTGAAGACGTGCGAAAGACCTTGTTAAATACCGATGAAAATATCGAACAAGCACGCATTCGCCATGGTTTTCAGGTGCTTTTTTTACGTTTTGGTCGTGTTGCCGTTGAAGCCTTTATAGCAAAACCGTTACAAGCGCGTGAACGTTTATTGAATGAGCGCTCAGCCGAGATTAAAACCCTGGAAGCCTTCTATCAAGGTGTTGATATGAACAAACAGGATGTTACTCATTATTTACGCTATGGCTTGTGGGCCAATAAAACAGTGGCTCCACCGGCTGTTGGAAAAACCGTCAAAACCGCGATTAAAGCGGCGATAGGTCAGGATTTAAATTATTCATCATCCACTGAGTCGGAAGAGCAAGAAAAAGTACCCGAACCCAATAATTTTGAGCAAGTTGTCGAAGAAATTAACGGTGATTTAGCAGCATTAAAAGATTATCTAAAAAACAGTGTATTTTATGCCGCTGGTTTTGTGACCTATTGTAATCAGGAATTAGAGCGGATTCGTAATCGCTTTAAAGAAATGGAAGATAATGACAGGCAATGGATAGGTCTTGTTCGTACTGCTGTTAAGTACGAAAGAAACCCCAAAATCCCCTATAACATCGCGCATACCCGACGTGATTTCCGCTTACGCCGTGAAATAGCCATGGAGCTTAAAGAAGTAAGAGAAAGCTACTCACAAGTATATTAGTTCCATAGGTTGCATTTTTTCTCGGCTCAACTAAAAACATCAGCGATTGAATTAAACCAGTAGACAAGTGGTTATTTCAACCGCTGTTTTACATACCAAGGAACGTGCATGATATAAATTGACCATTTATATCCCCTCACTCCAACTCTCTCGCGGCGGGAAAGGGAGCAAGATGCCTAAGTTAGGTTAACTCGCAATAAATAATACCCGCCAAGTTTCGCAATACGGCTGTTTAGCTGAGGGCATCGCGCACCATTCTCAATGCCAGAGAAAGAACCCTAATTTCGCTACAGGTAGAAAAAAATAGATTGTGGTGCAAATAAAATAGCTTAGTGGATGTAGTTTTAGGTGCGCGTTGCGCACCCTACCACTTTTATGAAAGTAAAATAATTTATTAAAACAAAAATATCTAAATTCAACGACCTGAATCGAAAATTTCTTATGTCTGAGGTTGTGGGTAATAAAATGAGTAGCTTAAATGAAAATAATTCAAATCAAAATCCCTGAAATCCCTCACGGACACGGCCTGATCCTCTTGTTTTCACTGACGAGTAGGATGGGTAGAGCAGCGCGAAACCCATCGCATAAGGAATTCGTTATGATGGGTTTCGGCTATCGCCTCTACCCATCCTACGCCCGAAGCGTGACGGGGTTTGTAACCCCGTCACTCACGTTTCAAAACCATTAAAACA
>JBAXUR010000051.1:0-21994 GCA_037129595.1 Methylococcaceae bacterium
CGCATGGTATTCAAAGTGGGGTCGACTTAAAATCCTAGAGACCTGGGTGTCTGAATCTTGGTTACTTTGATATTCTTAATGATACAACGCTTTCTTCAAGCTATAACCCCAGTGACCCCAAATACAATCAAGCGGGTGGTCAAGTAGGTTTAAGAACTCATTGGACCGGTTCTGGCTGGGCTAGTATGAAATCGCAGTTCAATAATGATGAGTTTTTCGGTAATAAAAATCTCTCATATTCAACGGGTTTTGAATATCAACGTGCGCACATGATGCAAACGCAAAACAACTTAAGCAGTTATCCCGGTAACGTGATTAATACAATCACGCCACTTGCGACGCAAAGTGGTGGTACAACCAATAGCTATGCGTGGTTTAATCAAGTCAGTTGGCGGTTCTTAAAAGATTGGGATGCTACGCCAGGGGTTCGTTTGGAGCGTTGGGGCATGGAAGATGGCACTTACTTAACGGCAGCAAATCAAACCGGTTCGCTTAATCCGACCGATAGACAAGTATCAAACTGGGCGCCAAAGTTTTCGCTGGGTTATCAGCCAGGTAATTGGAAATTCCGTTATTCAGTCGCAAAAGCTTATCGTTATCCGGTTGCTGATGAGTTATTTGGTAACTCGGCTAGTGTAAGCGGGAGTGTGAGTTTAGCTAATGGAACGCTAAAACCGGAAGATGGTACTCATCACAATTTGCTGGGTGAATATGATTTTGAAAATGGCTATGTTCGTCTGAACTTATTTCATGAAAATATACGTAACGCCATTTATACACAGTATATCTATCTAAACGGAAGCCCGACCTTAAGCTCTGTGATGTCTTCCATTGGTGAAGTAGAAACAAATGGTATTGATTTTTCGAGTAATTTTGACCGGGTGTTTCAATCAAACGTTGATTTTAAACTTAATACAACGATCTTGGATTCCAAGATTGTTGCAAATCCGCTTAATACCGCAGTAGTGGGTAATCAAATGCCACTGATGCCTAACTATCGGGCAAATTTTTTAACAACCTATCATTATGGCAGGGATTTGGACTTATCGGTAGGTACTCGTTATCAGAGTGCAATGCATTCTCAGCCTGATAATAAAGATACTCAAGCGGTTTATTATGGTGCCTTCAATCAATCTGTTTATGTGGATTTAAAAAGCACTTATCATTTCAATGACAAAAAGGGTCATGTGTCAGCGGGGATAGACAATATCAACGGTTATACAGCATTTTATAACCATCCCTTACCGCTACGTACGTTCTTCGCACAGGTTGGTTATAAGTTTTAAGAGCCACTTTTTCGATGCTTTTGGGCCTGTTAAAGCAGGTTCGGAAGTACCCTGCTTTATCTTTATTTAAAACGTTTCGGTCGTGGTTTGTAGCCACGACCGAACCATTTAAAATATCTCATCATTTCAAAGTCGGCTTCGGTCGTTTTGTAATTAGCAAGCACGCGTGTGTTTGTGTCTTTATTTAGCCAGCAGACTGAGTATTCACTTAAACTTCACTACCTTGTTTAAAGGACTCAGGTTGATTTCATCAATCACAATCTGTGGTCTTGAATTTAATACATAAGAGACGGCTTTTGCTACATCTTCCGGTAAAATGCTGTTGGTTTCATGAGCCCCAGGTTCAAAATTAAGCTGTTCAAAAAACGGCGTTTTCACCATGCCGGGATTAATCAGACAAACCCGCACATTACTTTTGCCGCACTCTTCGCGTAACGCTTGGGTAAAGCCTCGCAGGGCAAATTTGCCGGCACAATAAACCGCGCCTTTACGACTGCCTTTTAACGCCGCTTCAGAACCGATAAAAATTAAATCGCTGTTGGCTTTACGTTTTAAAGCGGGCAGCAATGCCTTGGTTAAAAAGACCTGGCTGGTAAAATTTATCGTCATTAAGGCTTCTATTTGGGGATAAGAAAATTCTTCGACTGAACCGAATTGCCCTATTCCTGCTGAAAAAACGACAGCATCAAGGTCAGGGAATGTTTGTTGCAAGTTACGTATTTTTTGCGGTAACTCAGCAAGCTGACTTAAATCCAGTTGCACAGAACTAAAGCGCTCCATGAGGCGGGTAAATTTGCTGCAATCGCGTGACGTACCAATAACGGTGTGACCTTGTTGCAATAACAGCCGGGCAACAGCGCGACCAATTCCCGAGCTGGCTCCCGTTACCAGAACGGTTCGTTTTATAGTTGGCATGGAAAAAATTTGGCTTCAGGCATATAGCGTAATAATTGTTGCGTGCAGTACTGCATCATTTCTTGTTCCAGTTCTTGTTTGTAGGAAATCATGCCCTGTTGATTATCCAACGGGCTGGCAAACAATTTTTCATCGGGATAAAGTTTATGCACTTTTTTAAAATATTTCTCCGGTAATCTGAAAGCGCCAAGACTAACCGAATGCAACTGATCTATATTGATAAGCGAAAATACCTGTTCAAATAATTGCCGGTACTGCTGCTGATAACCGGTCTGATAAATCATCGGATCAAAACGCAAACCTATCGGCCAGCCGTGTTCCTGTAATTTACATAGCGCATCAAGACGACGCTGTAATGAGGGCGCTTTAGCTTCAACTTTTGTGGCTATTTCATCAGGGTTCAGGCTGAAAGCGACAATACAGCGGGGAAAGGGCTCACGATTTAACAGGCTTCTAACTTGGGTGCTTTTGGTTCTTAATTCCAGCCAGGCATTGGGTATTTTCTCAAAAAACGGTAAAAACTGTTCGGCAAACCGGGTTACCGGTTCCAAAGCCAGGCTGTCGCAATCATAGCCGGAGAAAAAATGTACAGCCTCATCAGGCGTTTCTGCACAGCGTTGTTTGATTTCATCCTGAAAGTCTTCATAATTGACAAACAGCACGTAATTGGCTGATTGATACATGCCTTGTAAAAAACAGTACCGGCAATCGTATAAACAATTAAGCATGTGGGAAAAATAATAGTTTTTGTTTGCCCCAATACCATAGCCGGAAGGCACCGGCATGGCAAAATGTTTGTATTTTTCTGCCAATATTAATGCCGGTTTTTGTTTTTGTAGTCTAAAATTTTGTGCTTTAGGATTAAAAACTTCGCCATAGCGGCCACAGGTAATTTTTCTGGCTTGCGGAAAACGCGCAGTAATCTCGACAACACGCGGGTGCTGCAAAATGCTTTCTTCTATATAAATGGTTTCAATCATTGGCTTTATTGTTAGCAGGCAAAAAGTACCGTAGCAGCGCATTTTATAGGAAAAGTCTTGTGATTGTTTACGCTGCCCTCATATAGGTTAAAATACTTTTAACATCACCCACAGATAACGAACATGAATATACAAAAAATTGGTTTTATCGGCGGCGGCAATATGGCGTCCAGTCTGCTTAGTGGCTTGATTGCCAGCGGTCATTCTCCACAGCACCTTTGGGTTTCTGATATTAATCCGGAGACACTGAAAACGCTGGCAAAAAATCTTAATGTTAATACCTCGGCAAGCAATGATGAGCTGATTAATGCCGTTGATGTCGTGGTACTGGCGGTTAAGCCACAGACACTCAGTTCGGTAGCCAAAAGCGCCGCGCCTTTAATTCAGCAAAAAAAATCACTGGTTGTTTCTATTGCCGCCGGTATTAGCCAGCATAGCTTAAGTCAGTGGTTAGGCGCTGATACGGCGATTGTGCGTTGTATGCCCAACACGCCGGCACTGGTTCTGACCGGGGCGACGGCACTTCATGCCAATGAACAGGTAACGCCTGAGCAACGTAATTTGGCAGAAAATATTATGCGTGCTGTTGGCATTGCGCTGTGGGTTAACGAGGAAAACGAGTTGGATGCGGTGACCGCCGTTTCCGGTAGTGGCCCTGCGTATTATTTTTTGTTGATGGAAGCGATGGAAAAAGCCGCTTTAGAATTGGGTTTAAATGAAGTGACGGCGCGTTTGTTGGTTCAACAAACCGCATTAGGTGCCGCTAAAATAGGGCTGGAATCGTCCGAGTCACCCGAGCAATTACGTAAACGGGTCACCTCCCCCGGTGGAACCACGCAAAAGGCGCTAGAAACGTTTGAGCAAGGCGGGTTTACTGAACTGGTTTCTAAAGCATTACATGCTGCACGAGACCGCTCTATTGAAATGTCCAAAGAATCGGAGAATACCTGATGGGCTCTAGCTATATGACTGACCCGATTGTTTTTTTAATCGATACCCTGTTTTCTCTATATATATTGGCCGTATTGCTGCGCTTTTTATTGCAATGGTGCGGCGGTGATTTTTATAACCCAATCTCCCAGTTTTTGGTTAAGATAACTCATCCACCCTTAAAAATCCTGCGCCGATTTGTGCCGTCTATCGGAAAGATAGACACGTCATCGCTGGTGCTGATGCTGACCTTACAAATGCTTGCCGATGCCTCCATCCTGCTGTTATTGAATGGCAGTATGATTAATATCGGTGCCTTGGCAATCACCTCCATTACCCAGTTAATTTCCTTACTGATTAATGTGTTGGTCTTTGCAGTATTTGCCAGAGCACTGCTTAGCTGGATGAATCCGGGGACTTTTAATGCCGCCGCGTCCATTTTAGCAACGCTGACCGAGCCTTTGCTGGATGTCTGTCGCAGAGTCATTCCCGGTCTGGGCGGTATAGATTTATCCCCCTTGGCGGCGTTGTTACTGTTGCAACTGGCAAAAATGGTCATTTTGCCGCCACTGCATGAATTAGCCGGTTTAATTGGTTAGAAATGCGCTGATTATTCAGTCCCCCTCTTTGAAAAAGAGGTGGGGAGTGTATTGATTTTTAGTTGGAGCTGAGTGGCAGCTAACGGTCACTATGAAACCTACAGATTCCGATCTGATCATGGCTTTTTTATGTCCGACGTTTTTCGCTTATGATCTTATTCTTGTTTTCTTTTCTACCTGAGGGGTTCATTAACTTGAATTTTACACACGCCCCCTTATTAAAGTACGGCTAACGTCAATCAGATTCTTTACTTAGTTTCCATTAAAGAAACAATTTATATGTAATTAAAGATATTGTATGCTAATAAAAAACAGGTATATTGGAAACCAAGCGGTTAGTTAAACAGTTAAACGCCCTCTTGGTGTTACCTTAAAGCAGTTTCCCCTCATTAAAATTCTGCTTAGCTTCTACCTCTCTTTACTGCAAAGCATTGAGAGGTTTTTTTGCCTGATAATTAAGAACTTCACTTAACTCAAAAATCATTCTGACATTAATATGTACGTCAATTAAATAGGCGCTACATTAAAGGTGCGACAAATTGTCGCATTTTTTGTGGACAATGTTATTTTATTGATTTATCATTCCTTCGCCTTAACTAGTGTTGAAAACATCAGTACTTCACTAAGCTAAGGATAATGAGGAAGAACGACCAGTTCATACTGGAAAAATAATAATAATAAATGCTACATCAATAAAAATAATAATAACACAATTAAAACTGCGCTTAAGTTAGGCAGCCGTCTTTTTTTAAAAAAACTAACAAGATGGAGCCCATGTAACGTGGGCTTTTTTATGTTTGCACGAAAATAATTTGTATACAATTAAGTTACGTATCAATTCTGCCTTTATAAATTATTCAATATCCTTAAAGCCCGCTAATATTTCATGAGCCAAGATAGTTTTTTGATGTTTTTTTGCTAAAGATTCATGATATTTTGCCAAAAAAGTAAATTGTTCACCTTCTTTGTCCCCTGATAGTATTTTTGTGTCGCTATCACCGCATTAATATCAATAAAAAAAGCTTATCGGTATAATTTACCCATAGCGTCGTTTTTTTTACAGTGTTTATTATGACCTCAACTGGATCATACAGGCATCATAGCAGGTATCGTCATACGCAATTTAGTTAAAACCCCCATATTTCTTCCGCGACCGACCGGGCTGACAATGACTGCACTACTGCTGTCGCTGCTTTCATTAACGGTCAATGTGACAGCGAGCGATGCGCCACTGATGGATCAAGGCATGCAAATCGGTGATCCGGAACCGGGGCGTGCTATGATTTGGAGTCGTTCCGACCGTCCGTCGCGGATGATGTTGGAGTATGCCTTCAATGATCAGTTCACCAACGCCACTACTATCCGCGGACCTTACGCTATAGAAGGCAGCGATTTTACAGCACGCCAGGACTTGGTCGGTCTTCCCGAAGGCAAGGATGTTTACGTTAAAGTCTGGTTTGAAGATCTCACCAACGCTCGCGGAAAAAGCGACCCGGTCACCGGCCATTTTCATACCATCGGTAAACGTGACGACATCCGCTTCGTCTGGGGAGGCGATACTGCGGGTCAAGGTTGGGGCATTAACAAAGATTTCGGCGGCATGAGAATCTATGAAGCCATGCGTCAGGTCAAACCGCAATTCTTTATCCAAAGTGGCGATAGCGTCTATTCCGACGGCCCCATCCTGTCCAGCGTACCAGCAGAAAATGGCCAGATATGGACCAACCTCGTCACCCCTGAAGTTAGCAAGGTTGCCGAAACACAAGCCGAATTCAGAGGCCGCTACAAATACAATCTGCTGGACGAAAATTTACGCCGTTTTAATGCCGAAGTGCCGCAAATCTGGCAATGGGACGATCACGAAGTCGCCAACAACTGGTCGGACTCCAAGGATTTGAGCCATGACATTCGCTATACCGTCAAAGACGTCCCCTTGTTAGTGGCTCGGGCGTCCAGAGCTTTTCATGAATATGCACCCTTACGTCCTCACGATACCGAGGACTCAGAGCGTATTTACCGGAAAATCTCTTACGGTAAGCTGTTGGACGTGTTTGTGCTGGACATGCGTGCCTATCGCGGCCCGAATACAGCTAATCTGCAAACTCAGCAAAGTGCTGAAACTGCATTCCTTGGCAAAGCACAAGTCGTCTGGTTGCAGAATGAGCTGAAAAAATCTCATGCTACTTGGAAAGTCATTGCCGCTGATATGCCGATTGGTCTTAATATCGCTGATGGCGCTGACGCTCAGGGCAGAACACGCTGGGAAGCAATCGCCAACGGCAATAACGGTCCTGCCGCAGGCCGCGAACTGGAAATAGCTGACTTACTTCGCTTTATCAAGCATGAGCATGTCAATAACATCATCTGGCTAACCGCTGACGTACATTACGCTGCCGCTCACTACTACGATCCTGCCAAAGCCAAAACCAAAGACTTTGCGCCTTTTTGGGAGTTTGTGGCCGGTCCATTAAATGCAGGTACCTTCGGCCCTAACACGACTGATGGCACTTTCGGCACGCAAGTGGTATTCGCTAAGGCACCGCCTGCCGGTCAAGTCAATCTGTCGCCCTATGCCGGTTTGCAGTTCTTCGGAGAAGTTAATATAGTCAAAAGAAGCCAAGCCCTGACGGTTGACCTAAAAGACATCAACGGCACTACCGTATTCAGAAAAACCCTGCCCGCTAAAAACAGAGGTATTGTTGAATAAATAAGCAATTGATAGGTATATATCAAAATTCATTGTAAATTTTAGTGAAATACATATAAAAGTATTATGCTTTATTTATTCAACAACGCCTCAAATCTGCACTTTTTTCGGCTTAAACCAGCTCTCATTATAATCCGAACGAGTCACTTGAATTTACTCAAAAGCTGTCATTCATACTGAGCAAATTAAGGGATAGTCGACTGACAAAATTCGACCCACAGCTGACATTGGGATATGGATTTAGGCTTCCCGATACCGGTCATTGGCAAAGTAAGTAAAACTATCCGCGTGACGGGGTTTGCAACCCAGTTACTCACGTTTTAGCCTGCCTGAACTAGACAGCTATGCATACCTAACGCAAACTTTTTGAATAACGGTAAATATCAAATATTTGGGGCGGGGTTGCAAACCCCGCCCCGCGTTCGTCGGTTGCGACTGTCAAAAATCGATCGATTTTTGCCTGTGATGTAACACTATTTACTGTCGATTTTACGTCTGCTTCTGAACTAATGCTAGATACCTTTTCTTACGACGAAATTGTTTGCGTCATGTAAAAGCGCCCTTGGCAATGTAAATACAAGGGCTTTCTACTATTCTGCCTCCTAAGCTATCAACACACTTTCAGAGGGGCTAGACATTAGGCAGGTTCCCAAGTTGAAAAATACGCAACTGTAAACAAGTTGATGAGCCGGTATTTATGCTTTGCTAAAAATCAAATCCCAAACGCCGTGTCCCAATCTTATACCCCGTTGCTCGAATTTGGTTAACGGACGGTATTCCGGGCATGGGCAATAATCCTGGGTCGGGCTGGTATTCTTTAAGCGGGTGCCTTCGGATAAAACAGCCAACATGGCTTCGGCGTAATTTTCCCAGTCGGTTGCAGCGTGAAAATAACCACCGGGTTTTAATTTCTTGACCAACAAATCCACAAAGCTGGGTCGCACGATGCGTCTTTTATGATGTTTCTTTTTATGCCAAGGGTCAGGAAAGAATAGATGTACTCCCGCCAAGCTGTTGTTGGCAATTTTTTGTTCCAAAATTTCGATAGCATCGTGGCAATAAATTCTGACGTTATTAATGCCTTGCTCATGCAGTAAGATGAGCAAATGGCCAACACCGGGCGTATGGACTTCAATACCAATATAATTATTGTCAGGATTGGCGGCCGCCATTTTGGCCAGGCTATCGCCATTGCCAAAACCAATTTCGACAAATAGCGGTGCGTCACGCCCGAACACTTGGGCAAAATCATAATCGGTTTTGGGATCGAGGCAATAAGTCGCCCAATGATTATCCAAAGCCAGTTGTTGACCGGGCGTAAGTCGACCTTGCCTGCGAATAAAGCTGCGGATTCTTTGCGGAAGGGTTGGTTCAGAAACGGGTATCATTATTAAAAGAACAATCCGTCTATAGGTGATGACGCAGAGGCAAAGCGCTTTCTGGGCATACGGCCGGCTAAAAAGGCTTCCCGGCCTGCTTCAATGCCTTTGCGCATGGCGGAAGCCATGAGTATCGGATTTTTGGCTTCGGCAATGGCCGTGTTCATTAGCACACCGGCACAGCCTAATTCCATGGCAATGGCGGCATCTGAAGCGGTGCCAACACCCGCATCCACTAAAATGGGTACGCCGGCATTTTCAATAATAGTTAAAATATTATAAGGGTTACGGATGCCCAAACCGGAACCGATAGGCGCAGCCAACGGCATAACGGCAATACAGCCAATATCTTCCAGTCTTTTTGCGGCAATCGGGTCATCATTGGTATAAACCATGACATCAAAACCGTCTTTAACCAGTAACTTGGCCGCGATATAGGTTTCAGCGACATCAGGAAACAAGGTTCTTTGGTCGGCCAATACTTCCAACTTAACCAGATTATGACCGCCGAGTAATTCCCGACCCAACCGACAGGTTCTTACGGCATCTTCGGCCGTATAACAACCGGCTGTGTTCGGCAAAATGGTGTATTTATCGGGCGAAATAACATCCAGCAAGTTGGGTTCACCTCGATTTTGTCCAATATTGGTACGGCGAATGGCGACGGTCACAATTTGGGCGCCACTGGCTTCAATAGCCAGGCGGGTTTCTTCCAAATCTTTGTATTTACCGGTGCCGACCAGCAGTCTGGAATGATAAGTGACGCCTGCAAGAACAAAGGAATCGTCTTGTCCACCACCAATGGCATGCACAATTTCCAGGCGATCTTCAGCGTGTAACGGTTGGGCAGCGTATTGCTGGAAGGGCAAGATTTCCTTGTTTAATTCAATCGCGATTTTTTTGCCGGTTAAGCCCATGCCTGCAATGACATCGGCAACCGTGGTGTTCTCTGCATAGTCACGGGCTTCACCATTAACATAAATGATCATCAGTTTACTTCCTGTTGAGTGTTTACTTGTCTGCGTTGTTGCACAGCCAACGCCAGCTTTCGTAACAAGGGCGCGGTATCTTCCCAAGACAAGCAGCCATCTGTAATACTTTGCCCGTAAGTTAACGGCTGTCCTTCAACAACATCCTGATTACCGGCCTTGAGATGACTTTCTATCATGACCCCCATCAATCTTTGATCGCCATTAGCGATTTGTCCGCAAACGTCATGGCCGACAATGAGTTGCCGTTGGCATTGTTTTAAACTGTTGGCATGACTAAAATCAATCATGATGTTGGGCTTTAAATCGGCGCTTACCAGACCTTCAGCCACTAGCTCGACACTGACCTCGTCGTAATTGGGACGGCCATTGCCGCCTCTTAAAATGATATGCACATCTTCATTGCCGGTGGTTGAGAAGATGGCAGAATGACCCGCTTTAGTCAGCGATAAAAAATGGTGCGGACTCATGGCGGCTCTTATCGCATCAATGGCAATTTTAATGGTACCATCCGTCGAGTTTTTAAAACCGATGGGGCATGATACGCCCGAAGCCAATTCACGATGTCCCTGGCTTTCTGTGGTTCTGGCACCAATGGCGCCCCAGGCGATTAAGTCGGAAACGTATTGTGGCGTAATTAAATCCAGATATTCAGTTGCCGCCGGGACGCCGAGTGTGTTTACATCCAGTAATAACTGTCTGGCAATCCGTAAACCTTTATTGATATTAAAGCTGGAATCAAGATCCGGGTCATTAATCAAGCCTTTCCAGCCGACTGTAGTGCGAGGTTTCTCAAAATAAACCCGCATAACAATTACCAAGTCGTCTTTTAGCTCATCTTTAACGGCTTTCAAAAGTCCGGCATAGTCTAAAGCGGCTTTGGGGTCATGAATGGAACAAGGACCTACCACCACCAGCAGTCTGTCATTGTTACCCGTTAAAATATCATGAATCTCTGACCGCGCCTGAAGAGTCGTTTGTGCCGCTTTTTCGCTGATCGGCATTTCATCGTGAACCTGAGCAGGCGGGATGACTTCTTTAATTCCGCAAATTCTCAAGTCATCAGTATTATATTTAGTTTGCATGCTAGCTACCAGGCCGTTGCTTTCACAAAATGATTGTTAAAATCTGACCATTTTAACCGCTTTCGTCATTTTCTTGTGAGTTTTTGCTAACAGGTACTTGAGTTTGTTTTTTCAAGCTTCAAAAAACTGTAACTAAAGGGGGTGTCAGGGTCGTCTTTAATATCTTCTCGCGTTACTTCAGACCACTCGTTTAAATCAATTTCGGGGAAAAATGTGTCGCCCTCAAAGTCCCTGTTTATAAGGGTTAAATAAATCGTATCGGCCATCGGCAATATCGCCTTATAAAGATCGGAACCGCCAATAATAAAAATCTCGTCAGTGTTTTCATCGGCTTTTTTAAACGCCGTTTTTAGGTCATTAAAAACCAGACAGCCCTCTTGTTGATAGTCGAGGTTTCTGCTGATAATCATATTAGTGCGACCCGGTAACGGCCTGCCTATCGACTCATACGTTTTTCTGCCCATTAAAATAGGCGAACCCATCGTGATTGATTTAAACTTTTTAAGATCTGCTGATAAATGCCAGGGCATTTTATTATCCAGACCAATAACCCGATTACTCGCCATCGCGACGATAAGTGATATTTTCATTTTCTTAAACAGTGTGCTTTGCTATTCTGTAATGATTAATAAATCTGATCATCATACTATGAAAAATATTCTGGTTGTATTTACCGGTGGTACTATTGGTTCAACGGCTACAAAAGGAAGCATTGATACGGTCAGTTCAGCGCCGTTTGAATTGCTTGAGCGGTTTCAACAGCATGACAAAAATTATCAACAAATCTATTTTAAGACTATCCAGCCTTTACAGATTTTAAGTGAGAACCTGGCGCCTTGTGTTTGGCAAACCCTGATTTCTGCCATTGAAGCCGAGCAACCCGAACATTATGACGGCATTATAGTCACCCATGGTACCGATACCCTGGCCTATACCGCTGCTTCTTTAAGTTTTTATTTTAATGCCATCAAAATTCCGCTGCTTCTGGTAGCTAGCGATTATCCGTTGGATAACCCAAAAGCCAACGGACTGGATAATTTTAGGTGTGCCGTTGAGTTTATACGGCAACAACTTCAGTCCGGTGTTTTTGTGCCTTACCGCAATCAACAGGACCCAATGCAAGTGCATAAAGGCGCTCGCCTGACTTGTTCGTTACAATTAAGCGGCGACTTTTTTAGTGTTCAGGACAAAAGTTTTATGCAGTATGAAGAGCAAGCCTTCCGGCTTTTGAATCCATCCACAAAATCAATACTTGGCGATAACAATACTATTTTTGGGGAAATTACTCCTCTAAAAGCCTGTTTTTCTGAGCGGATTTTAATGATAAAACCTTATCCAGGATTAGATTACAGTCATTTTAACCTTGAAAATGTCGATGCCGTTTTACATGATTTATATCATTCCGGCACCGCCTGTGCCTCAACTCAATGGGGTGAAAATCATTCGTTACTTGAGTTTATAAAACGCTGCACGTTGCAAAATATTAAGGTTTATC
Source organism: Methylococcaceae bacterium (assembly GCA_037129595.1). Classification (GTDB taxonomy): domain Bacteria; phylum Pseudomonadota; class Gammaproteobacteria; order Methylococcales; family Methylomonadaceae; genus Methylobacter_C. The sequence continues at coordinate 12,366 of JBAXUR010000051.1, forward strand.
TGGCTCCGTCGATTAAATCAGCCGATGCTTACCAAAGTACCTTGGCATTAATAGGGCAGGGTGCAGAAATGATCTGGAATATGTCGATTGAAGCCGCCTACGTAAAGCTAATGTTGGCTTATGGAAATTTTACCGATGAGTCGCAAATAATGGCGTTTCTTGATGAAGATATTGCAGGGGAGCATGTTTAAACAGTCAGGTAGAAAGCCGTATTTTTGCCTTGGCTCGCTTGGATGCTGCGCATATTCATGTATTCAATATTTTTTAACTCGATTTCATAAAAAAGTCATATTCACCCTATAGCATTAAGTATCGGGAGCTCATAACTGATCCAAAAATCCTGGGTTCCGATTTAACGAATCAGAGCAGTTGACGATCAATACCGGAACGCATATCCCGCTATTGTCAAATATAAACAGATACCATCTAGGGGGCTTTATGACATTGAAAATTGCGTTCATCACCGACGCCTGGCATCCGCAGATAAACGGCGTTGTGACAACCATCCAAAATACTTGTTCGGCCCTGGAACGATCGGGACATCAAATTAAACTCATTACTCCGGATCAGTTTAAAACAATTCCCTGCCCGAGTTACCCTTCAATTCGACTGGCGCTTGCCTGTTATGGGAAATTAAAAAGGCAGCTGGATGAGTTCAGCCCTCAGCGTATTCATATAGCAACGGAAGGACCCTTGGGACTGGCAGCAAGACGATATTGTCTCAGCCGGAATCTGGCATTCACTACGTCGTTTCATACCTTATTTGCAGAATACGTTAATTTGCGCTTTAAAATCCCTTTGTCGTGGGGTTACGGTTTTTTGCGCTGGTTTCATGCACCGGCTAAAAAGGTCATGGTCGCTACTTCCTCGGTAGAATCTGATTTGAATGCAAGGGGATTTAAAAATAGTCTGGTTCACTGGTCTCGCGGCGTAGATCCTGATTTTTATTATCCAAGGGATAAGGCTTTCATATCACTGCCTCGCCCTATATCCATGTTTGTTGGAAGAGTCGCTATTGAAAAGAACATTAGCGCCTTTTTGTCCCTGGATATTCCAGGTACAAAAGTTGTTGTGGGAGATGGTCCGCAGATGAAAGAACTTAAAGCCAAATTTCCTGACACGGTTTTTGTCGGTTTTCTGTCAGGTGAACCTTTAGCCAAACATGTGGCTGCCGCAGATGTGTTTGTATTCCCCAGTCGCACCGATACCTTTGGCATTGTCTTGCTGGATGCATTAGCCAGTGGCATACCCGTTGCAGCTTTTCCGGTAACTGGCCCGATTGATGTGATTACCAGCGATAAAGTGGGTAAGCTTGATGAAAATTTAAAAAAAGCGATTACTGAAGCTTTAAAATTGGACGCGGATGACTGTCGAAATTATGCACTAAACTATTCTTGGGCTAATTGTACCGAGCAATTTTTTAATAATCTTGTCCCCGCTTTTTAAGAGATTAAGCAACTGCAAAGTAATTCAGTCGTTGAGTATTTTGTAAGATAACGCTTGTTAGCTCAAAAAGTCACATAAGGGCGCAATAAGTTATCGCATTGCGTCCTACAGATTCCGTCTTAGGTGATTATTTGGACAGGAATAAAGGTAATTTAAGAATATGAGGAGTTATAAATAATTATTAATATATCTTTTTTGATATAATAAAGCCATGAACGTTAAACAAATAATTGCACGATTAAAGGCAGAAGGTTGGACTCTCGCCAGAATCGAAGGTAGCCCCACATCATGGCAAAGGAAGGTGTGCTGCGAGGCGTACCCGTTCCTGTTCATGGCACAAAAGATATGCGTCTCGGTTTATTAAAGGTAATCGAAAAACAAACAGGTGTAAAACTAAAATGAGAACTGACTACCCCTACACAGTAGAAACAGACACTGACGGTTTTTTATTCGTGCAATTTACTGATCTGGAAGATACCTTTACCCAAGGTGAGACATTAGAAGAAGCAGCCTATAATGCAAGCGAAGTATTAAGCGCAATGCTGGCTTACCGGTTAGAACATAATCAAGAAATACCTGATCCATCAGTTGCCACGCAAAACAGCTATATGGCGGCACCCAGTCCGGAAGTGCAAGCGGCTTTATTGTTAAGAAAAGCCAGGGGTAATAAATCACTATCTGAATTGGCGAGTGCCATGAAAACATCATGGCCAGCTGTCCAACGGCTAGAAAACCCACACCATTGGCCAAATCTAAAACAGCTCGACAAGGCTGCACGTGCACTCGGTAAACGATTAATTTTAACTTTGGAATAAAAAGCTAAAACGGCTCAGTTATTTTATTTTCAATTGCCTAATCCAGATATGACGATTAACAAGCACATTTTATTAGGCGTTAGCGGTGGCATTGCGGCTTACAAGTCAGCCGAATTAGTCAGGTTGCTCAAAAAACAGGGCGCAGAAGTGCAGGTGGTGATGACACAGTCTGCCATGCAGTTTATCAGCCCGTTAACTTTTCAGGCGCTTTCGGGTAATCCGGTGCATAGCGAATTGCTGGATGCCAATGCAGAAAATGCGATGGGGCATATCAGTTTGGCGCGTTGGGCTGATTGTTTGCTTATCGCACCGGCTACGGCTAATTTGATTGCAAAATTAAGTCATGGCCTGGCTGACGATTTACTGTCAACGCTTTATTTGGCTGCAACGTGTCCGGTTTATGTGGCTCCGGCAATGAATCAGGCGATGTGGAACAAAGCCGTTACTCAAGAGAATGTTGAAACACTCCAGCGTCATGGCGTTAAATTGATCGGGCCGGAACAAGGCGACCAAGCTTGTGGGGAAACCGGTTTTGGCCGAATGTCAGAGCCCGTTGCTATTTGTAATTATCTGACTGATGCACTGGAAAATCAGAATCCTTCCCCCGTGCAATGCCTGCAAGGCCTGAAAGTGTTAATCAGTGCCGGCCCCACCCGAGAACCGGTAGACCCGGTGCGTTATCTTACCAATCGCAGTTCCGGAAAAATGGGTTATGCGCTGGCAAATGCCGCTTTAAAAGCCGGGGCAGAAGTCACGTTGGTAAGTGGTCCGGTATCATTAACAGCGCCAGAAAACGTCCAATTAATTAAAGTAGAAACCGCTGCGCAAATGTACGAGGCAGTTATATCCAGAGCTTCATACCATGCCATCTATATCGGCGCGGCGGCGGTGGCTGATTACAGTCCTGTCAGTATGCAGCCGGAAAAAATAAAAAAACAGGAGGAACAGTCGACCCTAATCCTGAAAAAAACCAAAGATATACTGGCAGATGTCGCAAAACTCGATAAGTATCCATTCACGGTTGGTTTTGCTGCGGAAACGCATAACCTTGAAGTTTATGCCCGAGACAAACTGGTACGTAAAAAACTGGATATGATTGCGGCAAACTGGGTAGGACAAGAACAGGGTGGTTTTGATAGTGAACAAAACGCCTTGCACGTTTTTTGGGAAAAGGGTGATAAAGTTTTTCCAATGATGGATAAAACACGTCTCGCAGAACAATTAATCAGCTTGATTGCCGAACGCTTATTTATAAAATCTTAAAGAATTATCACCACGAAGACACGAAGTTTTATTTCTTTTTTCTTCGTGTCTTCGTGGTGAATAAACTTAGCTATAAAAACGTTTATTTTCTCGCCTCAATCAGTTTAATAATATCACCACTACGCTCGTCAACACGGACCAAGGTAAAGCCACTGGCTTTAATGTTTTTAACGGTATTTCTGTTAATATTGGCTCCGACCAGCGCAACAATGACCGGGTTAATAAAGTTCATGACTTTTGCAATGACTGGTTTTGAGCTTAATACATGTTCCAGCAATAAAACCTGACCACCCGGTTTGCAAACACGGTACAGTTCTTTTAAACCTTTAACAGGCAATGGCACGGAACAAAAAACAAAAGAACCGATAACGGTATCAAAGCTGTTATCGGCAAAGTCTAACGATTGCACATCCATGAGGTTAAGCTCAACAGAAGTGGCTTTTCGGGCTTTTTTATGCGTGGCCTGCTTGAGCATTTCCGGACTAAAATCAATCGCAGTCATGCGGGCATCAACGGGATAAAAGTCAAAGTTTTTGCCGGTGCCAACGCCGACTTCAAGAATATGATGACCCTCGACTTTCGCCCACAGTCTTTTGCGCCAGTTTTTAAAAAACAAGCCTTCCATGACGGCTTCCAAACCTTCAAAATAGGGAGCTAGACGGTCATAACGTTTTTTGATTACTGTACTGTCAGGTTTCATAATGGGTATGGGTGCATAAATTAGGTTGTCGAATATTACAGCGCGAACTTGGGGTACATCAACACTATTCTTTGTTGTCGTGTAAAATAGACAACTTCTGGCGCAACTGCCGGAAGCGGAATGTATTCTCAAGTTGGTATTGAGAGCAAGAAATGAAGTATTTTTGGATTTTTTATAGACGTGAAAGCACAACTAGAAGATTTGGTACAGACCCGACTCCCCACTGAACACGGCGAGTTTGTTCTGCATTTCTACAGCAATACCCTTGACGACAAAGAGCATATCGCTCTGGTTAAAGGTGACGTAGCAAACCGTGAAAATGTCCCCGTGCGTATTCACTCGGAATGTTTTACCGGTGATGTGCTGGGTTCCAGACGCTGTGATTGCGGTGAACAACTGGCAATGGCGATGCAGCTTATTAATGAAGCAGGCTTTGGTGTATTGATTTATCTGCGTCAGGAAGGACGCGGCATAGGCTTGTTGAAAAAGTTACAGGCTTATAATTTACAAGACGCAGGCATGGATACTGTTGATGCCAATATTCACTTGGGGCATCTTGCCGATGAGCGAGAATACAATATTGCGGCTTTAATGCTGGAAAATCTCCAGATAAAATCAATAAAGTTGATGACCAACAATCCGCAGAAAATGGATGACATGAAAAAACTGGGTATTAATGTGGCAGGTCGTATCCCGGTGGAATCGGTGGCTCATAATGACAATGTCGGTTATTTAAAAACCAAAGCAAAAAAAATGTCGCACATGCTATTTGAGCCCAAAACGTAGGAGCAATCCCTTGCGGTTGCCCTAACATTACGAGTGATTGCTCCTATACCAACTTCATTTCAACCAGCTTGACCCAATAAGCCGCACCAACCGGTAATATTTCATCGTTAAAATCGTAATGCGGATTATGCAGTAAACAGCTGTTTTCAGAAGAACCGTTACCTATCCAGATATAACAGCCCGGTTTTTCTTGCAGCATAAAAGCAAAATCTTCTGAACCCATGCTGGGTGTCGGCTGTTGATCAACACAATCCTCTCCGACTACAGCACTGGCCGCTTTTAATGCGATGGCTGTTTCCGCCTCGGTATTAAAGGTGACTGGATAACCTGCATTTTCAGGGTTGAAGCGGATGTCTGCACTAACGTCAAAACCTGCACAAATGCCATTAACCAATTGCGTTATTTTATCGGCAACCAGTGTTTTGACCTTCGTGCTAAAACATCTAAACGTGCCTCTTAACAACACTGATTCAGGTAAGGCATTCCAGGTATTTCCGGCATGAATCTGGGTGATACTGACTACCGCAGAATCAGCCGGATTTACGGTTCTGCTGACGATGGTTTGCAAGGCAGTGATCAACTGAGCCGCAGCAACAATGGCGTCATTGCCCAAATGCGGCATGGCTGCATGAGTCGCCTGGCCGGTAAGGGTGATTTCAAAACAATCAAACGAGGCCATCATGGCACCTGCTTTAACGGCAAAATGGCCAACGGGAATATCCGGAAAATTGTGCATGCCAAAAACACAATCGGCCGGAAATTGTTCAAATAACCCGTCATCTATCATTTGTTTGGCACCTGCACGGCCTTCTTCAGCTGGCTGAAAAATAAAATAAACAGTTCCGATAAAGTTGCGGTGTTCAGATAAATACTTGGCTGCACCCAACAACATTGCAGAATGACCATCATGACCACAAGCGTGCATTTTGCCATCATGGCATGACTTATAAGAAAAAGTGTTTTGCTCCTGGATAAATAAAGCATCCATATCGGCACGCAAGGCTATTTTTTTGTCACTGTTTCCGGCTGAAAGCGTGGCAACAACACCGGTTTTACCGAATCCCTGATGAACATCCAGTCCAAAACCGGTCAGTTTATCCACGATAAATTGTGCCGTTTGGGTTTCTTCAAAAGCGGTTTCAGGAAACTGATGCAAATGTTGCCGCCAGTGGCGCATGTCGGCGTGTAGTTGTTGTAACTCGATTGTTAGGGTCATGGCAAAATCAGTCTGAATCCAAATAAGCGATCATGATACAACTAAAGTACTTGTAGGTTGAAAAAGCTGATTATTTTTAACTAACGGTAACTTCATCATCCCGGCAAGGAACCACTACAATCTGGGCAAAGCCACCGCCAGGTGTCCGAAAATTTGTGGTTTGTCCCTGGTATAAACGGGCGCTTATTAATTGCGTTTGGCCTTTATAAACGTAATGACGCAGGTCAAGTTTAAAATTGACAATTTTATCGTTGACTTCCAATTGCCGTTCGCTGGGCTGTACAAGGGTTTGTGCCACATAGTCTCCTGCCAAAATTTCACCGAACACACGCTTGGTTAGTTTGTCTCCACGGTAGGCGGCTTTGCTGCCATAACCTTTGGCAGGTTTAAAAAATAGATGCTTGCGGCCTGCCCATAACGTATCGGCATCGTCAGGCTTTACGGAGACAGTATGGGCAATACCGGCAAGCAGTATGGCTCTGGTTTTTGCGTCAACGCCGATATTTATTAAGGCGGCTTCGTTAGTCAGTAATGTCAGATTTCTTTTATCGGCGTAAAGTGCATGGGCTCGTGGATGCGGGGTAATTACAACCGATTCTGCCAGGTAGGCGTCCAGTAAATCTTTATGCGCCGAGGCTTCCAGGCCAAAATCTGTCAGTCGATTGTAAACCAGATCGATACGTTGATTTTGGTGCCAAAGTGCCTGGTCTTTATAAACAAGCTCTGATGGGTCACAAATTACGGCATTGATGTTGTTTTGTTCAAAGAGTTTTTTAAACAAAAGAAACTCCGGCAGCATGTATTGGCTTTGTGGATTTTCATCAACGATAGCGATTGAGCGTAAAGGCTGTTGACCGCGTTCAGCTTGCCATTCTTCAAGAAACATCTCAACAAATGCCTGTTCCGGGTGAGTGGAGAGGGTGGTATTAATGGGGTTTGCGGGTAATTCTTTCTCTATCAGATCACAACAGACTTTTTGGGTGCGCAACACGATGGCATTAAGCAAGGCACCGCCAGCATTGGTGTTTATTTCAATCAATTGTGGGCCATCATCGCTCAAATGAAAGTCATAACCAAAAAAAACGCCGTGCGTCTTGGGAATATATTTTGCCGTGTCAGGCGCGTAGGCAAGTACATATTCTTGATAAGCGGGTAAAGCGATAACGCTTTCTATGGCAGCGATGATGCGGTGTTGTTTTTGTAGGCAAGTATCGGTGACAAATACGGCTGATTCGGCAAAGAGGTGAGGGCGGTCTTCAACGATCATTTGATACAAATTAATATCGTCTTGCCGTTGATTTAATTCTGCATGCATGGCTTCCCGATTGAGCGAGATACAGCGACATTGGCTATTAAGTTGTTTGGCTCGTTGTTCGCAGGGTTGATCAGCGGTTATTGATGTAGAAGAGAGAGTCATTATAGTTTCATGTATTGCGGGTAAAATAGATTGGCTTTATGGATGATAGTCAGGTGGGTAATAATAGAGCAAACTGCAGCTTATACCCATTACTTATTTTGCAGAGCCAAATTAGAGTCAGCAGATAATTCTTTAATAGGTGATATGACCTATTATTTTATTAAACTATGTTATATGACACAGTTTAATAAAATGGCGTGAAGATTTTTTATTAAAAGTCTAACAAAATCAATTAGTTAATATTTTGGCATTAATTGTGCTTTTAATTATGTATATTTTGTTAATTAATTGTATTGCAGGGGTAAATAATGAATCAGCAATTAGCACACACAGACGTTAAAAAAACCAATAATGGCGCTTTGTTATTAGGAACAGGTTTAGTGGTTGCATCCATGATTTTAGTTCCGGCTTTGGCAGTTAGGTTGGGTTTGGGGGCCAGTTTAACGGGCGCCTTAAGAATTGCCCTGATGAAGGCCTCAAATCGTGCGGTCTGTAGTAATACGGATGTTTCCAAAGCCGCTTAGTTAAAAGTTTTTGTACATGAAGCCCTGCTGTTAGTCACCATAAGCTCTTCAGCCAAGCTTGAGTTAATGAGCCACTCTGTTTTACAGGGTGGCTCATTTTTCCGGCCAGCAAGAAATTTCTGGTGGTTGTGGTTCAATTAATAATTTGCTAGTATTATCCCCAGTTTAAATCTACAGTTAATTATAATGACTGATACTAAAAAAGTGTGTGATCTTTGCGGGTTGCCTGTCGAAGTGCCTGGCTTTACACTGAAAACTCAAGACGGTGATAAAGCGTTTTGTTGCGAAGGTTGCAAGGGTATTTATCAATTGTTAAATTAAGATCAGCTTCTGCCTGAATCCGATCAGGATTAATAGCCTTCCATTTTCAACACTTAAAGAGAAAATTAAAAATGAAGCACGCGCATAATGCAGCAAGTTCGGTTGCCAAAGAAGTTGTTAAGGGGTCAATTGTTTCATCTACAGTACATACGGGGAGTAGACTGATGAGTAATGTTGCTAAACATCCGGTTCTGGTTTTTGGTTTAGGTCTGGTAGCAGGCTATCTGGTCTATAAATACAGAAAAGAAATAGTTTCCAGTACCACAAGAGTCGTGGATGCCGGTAAAGATTTTGTATTACAACAAAAAGAAAATCTTGAAGATATTGTCGCTGAAAGCAAAGAATAGCCAATAGATTTTTTATTAAAGTTGGCTTGTTCTGTATAGAATAAGTGGCTTAATTAACGGGTGCTTTTCCTGTCTGCATAGAGTCAGGGCACCCGTTTTGTTTTTTCAGGGGCTTATTGAGTTATGTCTATCCAAAAAGAATTTCTGCTGCGTTATAACCTGGACGGGCATGTCCGGTTTGAAATACCCGCCCGGATTTGTAATGTTGATGTCGCCAAAGCGGTAACGGATGGTATTTACGGGATAGACGGTGTATACCGCGTTAATCTTTATCGCAATCAGCAGAAATTATCCATCCGTTTTAATGAAGCTGTTTGTGATTTCAAATCACTGGCTCGGCAATTATTTGATTTGCTGGCTGATCTGGACACAAAAGGTGCCTTAAAGCCAAAGCCGGTTTCAACATCAAACCGGTGGAAAGAAAAAGCTAAAGCCGGATTAGATGATTTTAGAGTAACCCGGTGGGCCAAGGAAAAATTTGGCGCTGCAAAAGAGACTGTTCAGGCTGCCAAGGTGATAACCCGATTGGGCATGAAAAAGCCGAGCGCTTTCATGGACGATCCGGAAAAAGCCGTCATTTCTTTTTTGAATGACATTCTGGTGCTTTTTCTTATAAAACTGCACTGGAATGATATTACCCAAAATTGGCTGATCAAACCACTCAAGTATCGTTATGAATGGATGGCCCTGTTTTATCTATTCTTTTTGCTGGTTCGGTCGCGTAAACAAAAATAGATAAGGGGACGCAAGGCGAAAGACCAAAGGCGAAGGGCGGCTATGTTCGACTTTAGTCT
>JBAXUR010000052.1:0-21700 GCA_037129595.1 Methylococcaceae bacterium
TAATGGTTCCACCGACGTCTTTGACAAAACGCTGTACCATTGCCAAGCCCAGGCCTGTGCCGCCCTGACGACTGGTGCGGAAGGGGCGTATGCCATAGTTAAGCAGGTCTTGGGAAAAGCCTGGGCCATTGTCAAAAACATCAATGCGTAAGCCGTTGGCTTCACTGCGTGCTTTGATGCGGATTAAGCCAGCCTTGCCTTCCAAGGCATCGGCGGCATTGAGTATCAAATTTAATAAAGCCTGACGGATGCCGCTCTCGGGCAAATGAACCGGCAAGGTGTTTGGCGTATCACAGTTCAGTTCTATGGATTCGGTGATTTGGTAACGGGTTAAGGTCAGTAAATCACAAATGAGTGTGGACATATCAAAATCAGTCGCTGTTTCAGGCGAGTGACGGCTTTGATCGAGCATGTCGTTTAGCAAACGCGCCAAGCGCTTTAGTTCGCTACTAATCAAATCCATTCTTTCGCATTGGTTTTGATCATCAATTTCACGGCGTAAATTGTTAAAAGCCATCTGAATGCCCGCCAGTGGATTACGTATTTCATGGGCCAACTCAGCAGCAACTTCACCAATGGCCGCCAAACGTTCAGCTCTCGCCAAGCTATATTGTTGTTCCAAAAGGGCTTGAGTCGCTAATCGGACTTCCCGTTGCAATGATTGTGCAAACAAGCGCTTGGCTTCTTCCAGTTCGGCGAGATGTATCACCAACGCGTTATAGCTGTTAAAAACCGGAAATAGCAAAGGATCCAGATGATCTGTGGTAATCGGTGTGTAGTTTTCTTCAGTTAGCCGCTCCAATAATTGTCTCAGGTCATTAAGCGGATGCAAAATTCGATAGTTTAAAAACAACATCGCACCTAATAATATCAAGGTAAAAGTAACCAAGGCGATGTACAGTTCGGTTTGGGTATCAAAGTTGATATCTTCCAGTAATTTTTCCCGTCGCAAGCCTTCTTCATCCAGTGTTTGCCTCATGACTTCAAGGGCCTGTATCAAGCGGGCATTTTTTTCTGACTTGTCCAGTTTGCTTACATTAGCCAGAAGACTGCCGACAGTTTCCAGACTTTCTTTGGTAGCCGGTAATAAATAGCGATTATCAGCTATTAACGTCTGCATTTCATTCAGGGTTTTAGTTAATACGACAGGTTGTGAATCGGGAACGGTTTCGGTTACATAGCCAATCAAGGATTGTTGTAAACCCACCGATACATTTTGAATGCGGTGGGAATAGTTTACGTAGGATAGAACCGTTTCAAAATGCTGTAGGTTGCGCCAGATCATGCCGCCAAGAATAGCCAGCGCTAACAGTAATAACCCCAAAAATGCTAAGGCACGGATTTTGGCGGGTCGATAAAAAATTGAGGTCATGAGATTTCTTTTGAGTGCTAAGGTAAATATAGGAATGCGCATGAAATAACTTAGGCATCTTGCTCCCTCTCCCTCTGGGAGAGGGCTGGGGTGAGGGAATATGGTTACGGGATGCCCGTTGGATAATTTTTCAGATAAAGCGCTTTATAAGCAGCAACCGGCTCTGCAAAATTAGCATTTGCTTCAACCAATCCATCCAGATCGGCTGATAATAGTTCGTCAATAGTGGCTTTAGGATCAATATTCAAATCGCGTAACTTTTGCAGCGCTTTCTCTGCGCCTTCACTATCACCCTGTAAATAAAGACTGACGGATAAGCAGTAATACGCATAGCTTTTTTTCTCTTCCAGAGTAATCAGCTTAAGGCGCTTTGTTGATGCGACTTCAAAATTCCAGGCATCTTCATTTTCCGGCTTGGTCATTATTGTGTTGTCATTTAGCCAATCAATCGCTTGATTTTGATAGCTAATTGCTTGGCTTAGATACTCAAGGCGCCAGTAAATATTGGCGCTTTCAAGTGCGGAAAGCGGGTATTCCTTATTTTTCCCATATTCTTTAATCGCCTCCTCATAATGCAGATGTTTAAAATAGATATTACCCAAGTTGTTTCTATATTTAGGTGTCGGTGAGCTATCTATCGCGTTTAAAGATTCAACCTTGGCGTCTTCATAATTGCCTAATTGGTCATAAAGTCTGGCCAAATCATAATGAGCTTCAGCCAGTTTCGGATTTTGGGTTATGGCCTGATCAAAATATTGTATGGCCTTATCGGGTTGGTCATTAGCGGCGTAATACTCACCCAAGAATAAGTTAACATGAGAGTCGTTTGGGTTCTGTTGATAAAGTATGTCAATGGCCTCTTTAAATTCTGACTGGGATAATGTTTGTGGAATATCGGCTATTTGTAGATACCACGCGGCTTGTTTGTTTTGCGGATTGGCTTTAAGTTCTTCTTCAAAAATTCGTTTGGCATCGGCGTAACGGCCAATATTTAAGGCATTATCACCTTCAACTATTAATTGCTTGGCAATAACGAGCGGTTTTTTTGAGCTGTCATAACTATAAGCCAACCAACCGCCAGTTATTATCGCTGCAATTAAGGCCGCGAAAAGACTCAGTGTTTTTATGTAATTCCAGAGTTTGGCTAAAAAGCTCATGGTCTCGCCCTAATTGGAAACGATATATCCTGTAAATTACGCATTGGCTTGAGAACTCTATTTTGCAGGCATAGACATCAACTTAAGACATTTCACCACGAAGACACGAAGATTTTTCTTTGGTTTTTCTTCGTGAACTTCGTGTCTTCATGATGAATTAATATCTTTAAGTTGATGTGCATGGGGTTACACTTTTTTACAAGTCATTATCTTGGGAATGCGCATGAAATAACTTATGCATCTTGCTCCCTCTCCCTCTGGGAGAGGGCTGGGGTGAGGGGGTAAAAAGGTAAAGTTATTTCATGCACGTTCCATAGTCGGTATTGTAATAACTGATATTTCTTAATCTACCCGGAAGGGTGCAATTAAGGATGCCGTTTTTTGCGAAGCATGTAAAGCGTCTTGATTTATCGTGTCTTGATTTATCCAATTAAGGCTACCGTGTTTTGCGAATCTTTTAAAGCCCTTTAATAAATTGAAAATAATGGGCAAGTATCGCATGCTGCGGGACTCTCATCAAACGAATGATAGTGTAAATTCAGTAACAGTTTTTTTTGACGGGAAAAATGCCGATATTATCAACTTTACCTGTAGAAGTCAGGGTTGGGAGATTTCCTGAGATCATGCCTTTTATAGAAAAGTTTATTGAGCCAGGGAGGTGGCGGTGAAAAGCAAAATGTACATTAAACGATTTCAAAAGAGAAAATGACAGTAATCAGGGTCATTGACACCAAGCCAAGCAAAAATATCATTTCTGCCCAACGCTCCAACCGTTCAGTGGACTGCTCTACACGAATGGATGAAAATGAAAGTAGCGCACTTATCATAAATAGCAGGCTGTCAATGGCTAGCCCTTTGTCAATCAGGTAGTTTGTTAGTCCTGGAGACATCGTTTTAACGATACTGATAACCATAATACAGACACCCACCATCGTCGCAGAATTTGGCAAAATATGATGTGAGAGATCATTGGAGCGTAGCTTATTGTTATTCATGAATTAATTTTATTGCTGATGGTTGTGTTTGAGATGCTTAATAAAGTTGATCTGGTTAAGCATGTTTAAATGATTCCACGGTCACCAAAATAGTTACATTGTTTACTTCTTGTTTAGGGCATCAATATTATTTTTCGCCGCTGCATGTCCCTGATCTGCGGATTGCTGATATAAATCAAGAGCCCTGGTTTCGTCCTTGGGTACGCCTAAACCGTTTTCATAGAGATAAGCCAGATTGTATTGAGCATCCGGTTTTCCTTCTTGCGCTTCTCTTTGTAATGGGGTGATTTTATCTTCAGTTACTGCTGATGGTGATGCTTCGGTCTGGTTATTATCGGCTGACTTTTCAGTACAAGATACGAGCGATAGTGTCACTATGGCTGCGATGGCAAGGGCAACTATTTTTCTGTGTGGATGGTGTAATGTCATTAATTTAGCTCGGTTAAAAACAAGTGACGGGGTTGCAAGCCCCGTCACGCTTCTGCTCAAAAATCAGTGCAATGAATAATGACTAAGACCAGTCGTCATTTCCATCATCAGCGCTATCATCATCCCATGATGACGAGTCGGCGATACCAAAGTCAGTGCCGCCCATATCGTCAGTATCATTTGTATTGCTTGATGAGCTCCATGGCGAAGTATCAGGTAATGACGGTTCTGGAGCAATAGTGTTTTTATTGCCATCGACAAAGTGATGCATCAGTGCTTCGCCTGCCACGACTCCTGCTCCCATGGCCGCGCCCGTTGCCAGACTGCCCATAATACCAGAACCCATGCCGCCCGCAGTCGGTTGACCCATGACTGAACCAGCGCCACTCGAACCGACCGGTGACATATTTTGTCCGGGCGCATTACCGGCATAGCTATTAGCGGGCATTATTTTGGAATTTCGCCGACTCATAAAGCCAATTAATAACACGACTAAACCAATACCCAAGATTAAAAGAATCGAGGGTGTCCAGTCTTTAACTATAGACTGTGGACGTTGGCCGGTGTTGGCCGGTTGCACTGCACCCGTTGACACAGACGTAATACGACTCTTAAGGTTTTGCAATACTTCCGGTTTGACAAAAGGCAGTCCGGGTTGCAAGCGTTCAGCGGTATTGAGCTCTACGCCTGCATCGCTAAACCGGCTTTGTTTAGCCAGCAATTCAGCTTCTACAAAGTGCGCCTTGGCGCTGTCAGGATGGTCGTGCAGTACTTTGTCCATCATGGCTTGTGCTTCATTAAATTTTCCTGCTTCAGCGGCCAAATAAACTTGATGCATAGTGGCATCTTCTTCGGCAAAAGCAGGTGCTGTAAAGCATAACGATACTAGTAGTAGGGCGGTGGTAATCATGTGCGGTTTTAACATGGCTATAACTCCTGATTCTGGGGGTAATAAGTTTGGCACGGTAATAATAATATCGCTTTGTTTATAAGTGAAGTTTTTATGCATTGATTATTCAGTGCAGGCAGTGAGTATATTCTTCGTAGGAAATCGCCTAAGTAGCAACACTCATTTATTGTAAACAGGCTTGTTAATAATGCAAGTATTCAAAGCAAGTTAGAGGCCATAAGCAATAATGATAAATAATTCAAAGGATAAGGAGGTGCTTACAATAAAAACAACAGCACCTAAAGGGGGGATTCAACCAGTGATCATTCACTCATCGGTGCAAAACAACCGCAAGCCATATTTTTTTAGCTGATTTTTATAGTTCAGCAGCGTTGATCACACATTGCATCAATGCTTTGTTGTCTGTATCCTGCATGCCCATGCAAATAAATTTAATTTCAGTAGGAAACCGTATGCCGGGCTGGGTTCAGCAAGGTTACGATGAATATGCCAAGCGCTTGCCGCGTGAATGTGAGCTGGTGCTTAAAGAAATTGCACCGGGTAAACGCAGTAAAAATAGTGATGTTGTCCGAATTATAAGAGAAGAGGGCGAACGGATGCTGGCGGCTATTCCGCAAGGTACTCATATTGTGACACTGGATATTCCCGGCAAATCGTGGACTACGCCCGAATTGGCGCAGGCGATGCAGCGTTGGCTGGAAAGTGGCCAGCATGTGTCTTTATTGATTGGTGGCCCTGAAGGTTTGGCAGATTCTGCTAAACTACTGGCACGCGAGTCATGGAGTTTATCAAAACTTACTTTTCCTCATCCGCTGGTGCGTATTTTGGTCGCTGAACAACTTTACCGTGCCTGGAGTATTCTCCATAACCACCCTTATCATCGCTAATGTCCATACAGATTATTCTTGCTTCCTCTTCTCCACGCAGAAAGGAACTGCTAGACCAAATTAATGTCACTTATCGGGTTTATCCGGTTGATCTTGATGAAACCCCTTGGCCTGATGAAGCACCGCTGGCTTATGTACAGCGTGTGGCCGCTGAAAAGTCTGCGGCGTGCAAGGCTCAACTCAACACTGAACTACCGGTTTTGGCCGCCGATACGGCAGTCATTTTGGGGTCTGTGATTATGGGGAAACCCAAAGATAAGGCGGATGCCATCGCCATGTTGACGCAGTTGTCCGGTAAAACCCATCAGGTTTATAGTGCAATTTCTTTGAGAGGACGTGAGCATGGACAGGCGGTTAGTATTACCGAGGTGACTTTTCGGTGCTTGACAGAGCAGGAAATACTGGATTACTGGCACAGTGGCGAACCGGTTGATAAAGCAGGCAGTTATGCTATTCAAGGAAGGGGCGGTGTGTTTGTAGAGTCAATAAAAGGCAGTTTTTCGGGAGTGGTCGGTTTACCCTTGTTTGAGACTGCCGAACTTTTATCTAAACAAGGAATAGAACTTTTCAAATGAGTGAAGAAATTTTAATTAATGTAACGCCGCCGGAAACCCGTGTTGCAGTTATTGAAAATGGCGTCTTACAAGAACTCATTATTGAAAGAAGTCGTGAGCGCGGGTTGGTCGGTAATATCTACAAAGGTGAGGTGTGCCGTGTTCTGCCAGGTATGCAGGCGGCTTTTGTTGATATTGGTCTGCCCAAGGCGGCGTTTATTCATCTTTCAGATTTATGTACGAAGGATCTGGAAGAAAAAGGTTCGGATATTATTGAGCATTACCTGCATGAAGGTCAGTCTATTGTTGTGCAGGTGGTTAAAGATCCTATGGGTAACAAAGGTGCCCGTTTAACAACGGAAATATCGATACCCTCCCGGTATCAGGTTTATATGCCCTACTCGAATAATTCGGGGGTGTCGCAACGTATTGAATGCGATTCTGAACGCGCCCGTTTAAGAGCCTGTCTTGATGCCTTCAGGCAGGAGCAAAAATGCGGTGGCTTTATTGCCAGAACAGCGGCCGAATGTGCCAATGAAGCGACTCTGATTGCTGATATGACTTTTTTGCTGAAATTGTGGGAATCGATAGTAGAAAAGATTGCCACTGCAAAGCCTAAGCAGTTTATTCATAAAGATTTGCCGCTGAGTGTCAGAACGCTCAGGGATTTGTACAAGGAAGGTATTGACAGGGTTCGTGTAGACTCCAAAGAAACCTATCATCGACTGCTTGAATTTGCAGAGGTTTTTGTACCCGAAATCGTACCGGTTATTGAACATTACTCGGGCGAATGTCCGGTATTTGATATCTACAGTGTTGAAGATGAAATTAAAAAAGCCCTGGAGCGTAAAGTTAAATTAAAGTCAGGCGGGTATTTGATATTTGACCAGACCGAAGCAATGACCACCGTGGATGTAAATACGGGGGGTTATGTCGGTGGACGTAACCTTGAAGAGACTATTTTCAAAACCAATCTTGAAGCGGCTCAAACTATTGCCCGCCAGCTGAGGCTCAGAAATCTGGGGGGTATCATCATTATCGATTTTATCGATATGAAAAGTGAAGAACATAAAAAACAGGTGTTGCAGGCTCTGGAACGGAATTTGGAAAAAGACCGCGCGAAAACAAAAATAACTGAAGTTTCAGTGCTGGGCTTGGTTGAAATGACGCGTAAAAGAACGCGTGAAAGCCTTGAGCATATTCTTTGTGAGCCTTGTAGTGCCTGCGGTGGACGAGGTGTTTTAAAAACACCGGAATCCATGTGTCTGGAAATATTCAGGGAGATTATTCGCGAAGTCAGGCTATACAAAGTGCAGACCTTATTAGTTCTGGCTTCTAATGAAGTCGTAGAAATGCTGCTTGATGAAGAAGCCGACATGCTGGCGGAACTGGAAGTATTTTTGGGTGTGCAGATTAAGTTTAGGGTAGAGGCTGAATATAATCAGGAACAGTATGATGTTGTACTTCTTTAAGGTTAAAGGCGCACATCTAAACATGTCATTTTTGCCTTTAATCTTGTGCCTTTAAACTGCCCTTATGATTCATCACCTTAAGCGTGCAACGCGGCATCTTGTTTTCTGGTCTTTGATTGTGTCAGCCCTTAGCTTAACCGGCGTGCGCTTATTGTTGTTGGGAATAGACAGTTATAAAGCTGATTTGTCGGCTCGCGTTAGTGAGCAGGTGGGGACGCCGGTAACCATAGGGCACTTACGAGCAAAAATGCGTGGTTATAGCCCTGAACTGATACTAAAAGATATCAAAATAGCATCCGCTGTAGCCAATGAGAAACCCGCGATTCAACTTAAAGAAATAAGGCTGGGTATTAATTTACTCGATGTCTTGGTCGATAGCAATCGGTTAGCCTCATCGTGGGTTACTTTGGTGGGAGCCAAACTTGCCGTAAAACGGAAGCTGGATGGAAGCATTGCCATTGTTGGCTTAAAATCCAGTGATGAGCAGCCTTTGTGGTTGCTGCAGGGGCGTAAATATGAAGTTTTACAAAGCGAGATTAGTTGGCAAGATGAACTGCACCCCAATAAACCCCAAGTGGTTGGCGAGGTGGATCTTGCCATTATAAATAATGTGCAACGGCACCAAGTAAATATTCGAGCCAAGTTGCCGAAAAAACAGGGCGATGAGTTACGTGTGTCCATGGATTTGATGGGTGATGTTTTTAAACCGTCATCTATTAATGGTGCTGTTTTTGTGGAAGGAAAAAATCTTCATCTGGCTGAGTGGATGATTGATGCGTTGCCATTGGCTATGCGTATTGCTTCAGGTACTGGTGATGTCAGTCTCTGGAGCCATTGGCAAAATTCGCAACTGACTTCGTTGGTGGGCGACGTGCAGTTTCAGCAGTTGCAGTTGACCAGGCCGGATAAGCCCTCGTTTCCTGTTAAACAACTGATTACCCAATTTTTCTGGGCGCTTAATGACGGGCGTTGGCGCTTGGATGTGCCCGAATTTTTTTTGGAAACGGCTGATAAAAAATGGCCCGCCGCCGTGTTTAGCGCTTCCGGTGATCGGACTCAAGATAAGTTATTACATAAGCTGGGACTGTTTATTGAACAAGTGGATGTACATGAAATCTCCAAAATAGCACAGTTTTTTGTGCCACTGCCCAAAGATGCAGGACTGTCATTGGTTCATGCGCAGTTGGAAGGATCTCTGGAACAGCTTTATTTATTTGCCGATTTGGATGAAAAAAATTACGCAATTAATGGAAAATTTACCCACCTTAAGGTTGCGCCATCGACTGCAATACCCGGTATAGACAACGTAAGCGGACAAGTAAAAGGCACTGATCAACTGGGTCGTGTGGATTTTTCAACGCAAGATGCGCAACTGACTTCAGTGGGTTTATTTCGTGAACCACTACACATTACCCAGCTTAAAGGCGCTATCGCTTGGGAACAAACCCCCGGTGACTGGCTTGTCTCCAGTTCCAAAATAGAGCTGGATTCTCCGGATATAAAGACCGAAAGCAAATTAAGTTTAAGGATTCCAAAAACGGAAGGCCAAAAGACATTTATGGATATGCAAATGGCTTTCAGGTGTGACGATGTCAGCAAAATAAACCGTTATTTACCGACCAGTTTAATGGGTAAGGTAACACTTGATTGGCTGGATCATGCTTTTATCAGCGGACGTGTGCCTAAAGGCGGCATGTTGTTCTATGGTAATTTAAGTGATTTTCCGTTTATTGGCGGGCAAGGGGTTTTTGAAACCTTGTTTGCTATTGATCAAATGGAGCTGAACTATAATTCCGAATG
This sequence comes from Methylococcaceae bacterium, assembly GCA_037129595.1. Taxonomy (GTDB): domain Bacteria; phylum Pseudomonadota; class Gammaproteobacteria; order Methylococcales; family Methylomonadaceae; genus Methylobacter_C. The sequence goes on from JBAXUR010000052.1 coordinate 9,577, forward strand.
GCCTCATTTAACGGATTTGAGTGGAGATGTTTTGTTTTTACAAGGCGGCTTGCAGGTTGATTTGCATAAGGCCCTCAGTCAAAAGGTAAAAATTAATCAGGCCAAGGTAACCATACCCTCGCTGGATAAAAGTGAGTATTTACTGGTTCAGGGCAAGTTGGAAACGGACATTCTGCAAGGCTTGAGATTTATGCAGCAGACGCCGCTTAAGTCACCGGTGGATAAGTTGCTGGACGCGGTAGAACCCCAAGGCAATACTCAAATTACCCTGGATTTAAAGCTCCCGTTGCTGGATAGTGGCACGCCAAAAATTGATGGCTTCGCACAGCTAAGCAATGCCAAGCTTAGAGTCAAGGCGCTTGATTTGTGGGTCACTCAAATGACCGGTGCATTAAAATTTAACGAGTTAGGCGTTTATACTGACCTTATTAAAGCGACAGCTTTAGATCATCCTATCCAGATTGCCATTAAAAGTTCAGAAGTTCAGACGGCCGTTAGTGTCGGTGGTCGTGTTGGAGTCAGTGATTTGCAGAAACAATTTAAAATAGCTGGATGGCAGGTGGCGCAGGGTGCGACAGATTATCAGTTAACGTTACAATTGCCTTATGACGATAGCTCGCCGGAACTGCTGGTACAGTCAAAATTGGCAGGCATCTCATTGGATTTGCCGGGAGCCTTGGCCAAAACCCGAGAACAGCAGCGATCTTTAGCGCTGACGTTTGATTTGGCGGATGACGCGTTGTTGCCGATTAACTTAAATTACGACAATCAACTTAAAGCAGCGCTCAGGTTTAATATAAAGCAGCAGAGAATTGAATCCGGTAACGTTTTAGTGGGTCTTGGCACTGTCGCTCAACGCCTGGATGCAGGTATTTCGCTGGAGATTAATCGTGAGCGCTTGGACTTGCAAGACTGGTTGGGCGTGGCGTTATCGTTTACACAAGGCCAGGATAATGAAGCATTATTAAGCGCAGTGAGCAGCCTTAAAGGTATAAAAATACACAGTGAACACGGACTCTGGAAATCAACAGATTTGGGTTTATTTGATTTGGCGTTAAAGCCCGAAGGTAATTATTGGTCAGGTGATATCAGCGGTGCCATTGCCAAGGGTAAATTTAAGATACCTTTTGATCTTAGAGGCCCTGATAGCATTAGTTTTGATATGCAAGAGTTACAACTTTCTGTATTTAAACAACTTAAACTTCAGGGCGGTGCAATGGAGTCGGCACCCGTGTCGGATGTTATGCCCTTGTTAGCGATCACTAGTCAAAAAACCTTTTGGCAGTCCGTTGATCTTGGGCAGTTAACCCTGCAAACCGAGCGCATACCCAATGGTATTATTTTTAAGCGTTTGGAGTTGGCGGGTAACGATCTAAAGCTTGCTTTGTCAGGCGATTGGAAAGTTAATGGCAAGCAATCTAAAACCACCGTGCAAGGCACAGTGACTATGCCGAAAGCCGGTCAGTTACTTTCAAAACTGGCTATTAACAAAGACTTAACGGAAACCAGCGCTGTTGTTGATTTTACCGGTGTCTGGAATGCGGCACCTTATCAATTTTCGTTAATTGATTTACGAGGCAAGATAGACGTTAATTTAAAGGGTGGTCGTATTCTAAGTATAGAGCCTGGATTTGGTCGGGTACTGGGGATGTTGGCAATGGCGCAATGGATAAAACGTTTGCAGTTGGATTTTAGTGACGTGTATGAAGAAGGGCTAACATTTAACACGATTAACGGGCACTTTGATGTGGCAAAAGGTAAAGCCGTTACCAATAATTTAGTGATTGATGCCATCCCTGCAAAAATTACGATTACGGGAGAGACAGACTTTATTAATCGACGTCTTGATCAAGTTGCCAACGTTGCGCCAAAAAGTGCTGATGCGGTTCCTATTGCTGGTACAATCGTTGGAAAAGTGGCCGGTTTAATCGGGCGGTATTTGACAGGTACAGATCAAGACGGATTTTTCTTTGGTTCGCAGTATTTGATTAAGGGCGACTGGGGGAATGCACAAGTTATTCCGCTACATGAAAATGATGGCTTGCTGCAAAAAACCTGGACGGGTATCACCGGTTTTCCATGGTTACAGCAATCCAAAGAACCCTAACCAAGAGACAACATGACTAAATGCGCCGCAATACAAATGGCCTCAAGCCCTACTATCAGCGTTAATTTGCAAGAAGCCGAAAAGCTTATCGCAGTAGCGTCTACAGCGGGTGCAAAGCTGGTCGCCTTACCTGAAAACTTTGCGTTAATGGGCAATCATGAAACAGACAAGCTTAAAGCAAAAGAAGTCGATGGCTCAGGCCCCATACAAGATTTTTTGGCGGCAGTTGCAAAAAAGTATGCAGTTTGGGTGGTTGGTGGCACTATCCCGATGGCTACCGATGACAGTAATAAAGTGCGAGCCGCTTGCCTGATTTATAACGATCAGGGTGAAAGAGTCGGGCGTTACGATAAGGTACATTTATTTGATGTTAATGTGCCGGGGACGCAAGAAGTTTACCGTGAATCTGACTCCATTGAACCGGGTGCTGAGCCACAGATTTTCGATACGCCTTTTGGCCGGTTGGGGGTCGCTGTTTGTTACGATTTGCGGTTTCCGGAATTTTTCAGGAAAATGAGCGTCCAGGGCGTTGACATACTGGTGGTTCCTTCTGCGTTTACTGCCGAAACCGGTGCCGCCCACTGGGAAGTATTGCTGCGTGCGCGAGCCGTGGAAAATCTTTGTTATGTGATTGCGCCCAATCAGGGTGGTTTGCATATTAATGGTCGTAAAACCTTTGGGCATAGCATGATTATTGATCCTTGGGGTATCGTGCTGGATTGTTATAAAACCGGTAGCGGTTATGTAATGGCTGAAATAGACCCTGAGCGGTTGGAAAAAGTACGGGGGGCATTTCCGGTTTTAAACCATCGATGTTTTTTTGGTGAATAATATGAATATTTTTATTAAAAGCTTGCTGCTTGCCATGCTGTTGGTTGCCTGTGGTGGCAAAGACAGTCGTTATCGGGATACCCAAATGTTGGAGCGTCCTCCCGCGCTTGCTGTCAGCAAGCCTGCCGGTGAGTTGTATGTAACCGATAATAGCAAGGTTCCAAAGAGACGTGAAAAATCGGGTTTGGGAACCGATGTTTACCTGACGACATCAACGCCCCCGCAATTGAAAATCAAGCAGCCGTTAGATGATGCCTGGAGCACGTTGGGTCTTGCCTTAAAGCAAAGTAAAATTGAAATAACGGATCGTGAACATGATAAAGGTCTTTACTATGTGCTTTATGATCCCGAAAAATCTTTATTTAGCAGAAAACATAACGAAGCCGTTTATGTAATTACCTTGGAAAGCGATGGTTTAGAGTCAACAATAACCGCAACTCTTGGTAATGCGGCCGAACAAAGCAGTGCCGGTGGTCGAGGTAAAAACCGTAGCGCGGTTAAAGATAACAGTGCTACCCAGTTGGCCGATGGCGCTGAAAAATTAATCAAGTCACTGTATGAAACGATGCAAAATGATTTAAAAGAAGAATAATTTAGGCTCAAGGTTAAAGCAGATAAAGCTTATCCTTGAATCTTGCGCCTTGAACCTTAACCCTTTATTTTTATGTTGTGATGGAACTATTAAACCTTGCGAGACAAGCTATTTTGATGCCTGCCGGTATTCAGGATGGTGATATTGAAAAAATTATGAACCGATTGCTCAGTTCGCCCGTTGATGCCGCAGATATTTATTTCCAGTCCAGTCATTCTGAATCTTGGGTAATGGAAGGCGGCATCATTAAAGAGGGCAGTTATAGTATTGAGCAGGGTGCGGGCGTTCGTGCTGTATCAGGCGAGAAAACCGGTTTTGCTTATAGCGACCGGATCGAGTTACCGGTATTGCTGGAAGCGGCTAATAATGTTAAAGCCATTGTCAGGCAAGGGCAAGATGCCCAAGTGGGTTTGGTAAAAGCCGCTGGTTGGCCCCTTTATTATCCGGTTACCAATCCCTTAAAATCATTGGCAGATCAACAGAAAATAGATTTATTACGTAATGTTGAGAGTGAAACCCGCAAACTGGATAGCCGTATAGAAGAAGTGATTGTCAGCCTGAGCGGCTCGCATGAAAGTATTCTGGTGGCCAATCAGGACGGCTCGTTAGCCGCTGACGTAAGACCGTTGGTGCGCATGAATGTAACGGTTATCGTTAAAGAAAACGGTCGGCGTGAACAGGGCAGCATGGGTGGTGGCGGGCGGAGTGATTACCGTTACTTTATGGATCAAAATCGGGGCTTGGAATATGGCAAAGAAGCTGTCAGGCAGGCACTGGTCAATCTGGAAGCCGAGGATGCACCTGCCGGTAATATGACGGTCGTATTAGGGCCGGGTTGGCCGGGTATTTTACTGCATGAAGCGATTGGTCACGGTTTGGAAGGTGACTTTAACCGCAAAGGCACATCGGCATTTAGTGGTCGGGTTGGTGAGCGGGTGGCTTCCGGTTTATGTACCGTGGTCGATGACGGAACCCTGCAAGGCCGTCGCGGTTCGTTGAGTATTGATGATGAAGGTACGCCCACCGAAAAAACCGTACTGATTGAGAATGGTATTCTTAAAGGTTACATGCAGGATAAGCTTAATGCGCGTTTAATGGGGGTTAAGTCCACCGGTAATGGTCGTCGTGAATCTTATGCCAGTTTGCCGATGCCACGCATGACTAATACCTATATGTTGCCCGGCTCTCATAATCCTGAAGAAATTATAAAATCGGTAAAAAAAGGTCTGTATGCCAAAAACTTTGCCGGCGGACAAGTTGATATTACTTCGGGCAAGTTTGTGTTTTCTGCCAGTGAAGCGTATTTGATTGAAAATGGCAAAATAACCCGTGCCGTTAAAGGGGCGACCCTTATTGGCAACGGCCCTGACGTGTTAACCAAAGTGTCTATGGTCGGCACCGATCTTGAGCTGGATAGCGGTGTCGGTACTTGCGGCAAAGAAGGACAAAGTGTGCCGGTTGGGGTTGGTCAACCTACGATGAAGATTGATGGCTTGACGGTTGGCGGGACGAGTGTCCAGTAGTAAGTCTACCCGAATTACTCAGGATTTTTGTCTATTTTCAAGTCCTAAAGAATAGTTCGTTGGGTTAGTGGCCTTGTCGCGTAACCCAACATTAACGCCTCGTTTATTGATTTAGGCTACCACTACTAAAGATTAAGAGAATACAGTGCAGAATCAAGAAGAAATAAACCGTTTAAAAAATACCGTTCAAAACTTGTTGGACGAAGCAAAAAAACAAGGTGCCAGTGCGGCCGAAGCAGGTTTGAGCCAGGAAAACGGCTTGTCTGTGTCAGCGCGTCTGGGTGATGTTGAAACGATTGAGCATCATTGTGGTCAAGGCCTCGGCATAACGGTCTATTTTGATCAACGCAAAGGTTCCGCCAGCACCACCGATTTGTCGCCGGAATCCATTAAAGAAACGGTTAGCGCCGCCTGTAGTATTGCCCGCTATACCAGTGAAGATACTTATGCCGGATTGCCGGAAGAAGCGTTGCTGGCCACTGAATTCCCCGATCTTGATCTTAATCATCCGTGGGATCTTAGCGTTGATAAGGCGATTGCTTTGGCTATTGAATGCGAAGATGCCGGCCGCACTTATCATGCTGAAATCAGTAATTCCGAAGGTGCATCAGTCAATACCCATCAAGGCATCCATGTGATGGGTAATAGTCTGGGCTTTCTTCAGGGCTATATTTCCACACGCCATTCCTTAAGTTGTTCAGTACTGGCGCAGCGCGGTGACAGTATGCAGCGTGATTACTGGTATAGCGTATCAAGAAATGCCCTGGATTTGGAAGCCGCTGCACAGATAGGTAAAAAAGCCGCAGAGCGAGCGCTTAGACGATTGGAAGGGCGCAGCTTAAGCACTCGGCAATGCCCCGTTTTGTATAGCGCAGAAGCGGCTTCAGGTTTGTTGTCTTCGTTTATAGGCGCAATCAGTGGCGGCAACTTATATCGCAAGGCGTCGTTTTTACTGGATGCCTTGGACAGCCAAGTTTTTCCGGAATTTATTCATATCCACGAACAGCCCTATTTAATAGGCGCTTTAGGCAGTGCAGCCTACGATGGCGAAGGCGTAGCGACAAAAAACCGCGACATTGTCTCCGACGGTATTTTACGCAGTTATGTATTAAGTACTTATTCCGCACGTAAATTGGGTATGCACAGTACCGGTAACGCGGGCGGTGTACGTAATTTAACGATAGATTCAGGTGCGCTTGATTATCAGGGTATGTTAAAGCTGATGGGTACCGGTTTGTTGGTTACCGAATTAATGGGGCAGGGCGTTAATATACTCACGGGGGATTATTCTCGCGGTGCCGCAGGGTTTTGGGTGGAAAATGGCGAAATTCAATATCCGGTTGAAGAAATTACCGTTGCCGGCAACATGAAAGATATGTTGAAAAATATAGTCGCCGTAGGCAATGATATTGATTATCGCGGTAATGTTCGCACCGGTTCAATACTGGTTGAACGCATGTCGATCGCTGGGGAATAATCCGTCGTTATTCTGTTGTTAAGGTAAAAAAGGTAATCTTGAGCAGTTTGCTGAACAAGTGGAAAAGATGATTGAGCGGTTTGCGTAGGATGGGTAGAGCAACGCGAAACCCATCGTATTGGAGGTTGATTATGATGGGTTTCGGCTATCGCCTCTACCCATCCTACGAGCTGAAGACATTTGAGATGCCTGAGAAACCCATGAGCTTTTATCAAGAACCTACTCACTATGAAAAAACCATAATCTCCGATTTACAAGGCGCATGGGAAGTCTTGAGAGATGAGGTAATCAAAGAACATGACAGTAAAGACTGTTCTCTAAGCGTGACGGGGTTTGTAGCCCCGTCACTCACGTTTTGTAAATCCTTGCGACCTTCAAACGTTCTGGTCGGGGTTGCAAACCCCGACCAGCTTCGTGATTGAATCGTAATAATAAAATAAGGGCATCCATGATTACGTCAATTTATGCATCGCTGGCAGTCTTACTAATAGTGAAGCTTACTCTTTCAGTAATAAAGCTGCGGAGAAAAAACCAAATAAGTGTTGGTGACGGAGGAAATGAAGCGTTGCAATTAGCCATTCGCACTCATGCTAACGCATTGGAATATATTCCTATAACACTGTTGCTTTTATTAACGCTCGAATTAAACGGAGCGCCGAAAATACTTATCCATATATTGGGCTTCACGCTGTTAGTTGGGCGAATATTTCATGCTGTAGGTCTTCCGGCAAAGAATCTTAAGAGAAGAGTATTAGGCATGCAGATAACAATTTATCTATTAATTGCGTTGGCACTATTGAATATACTATTCTTGGCATTTGCCGGATCACTTAAACTTTAGCAATCACGATAATTTCGGCGGCATAAAGCATTCACCTAACTGAAGACAGATGAAATACACTGGAAGACAATGAGCTTTTATCAAGAACCTGCTTACTACGAAAAAACCATAATCTGCGATTTACAGGGAGCATGGGAAGTACTAAAGGATGAGGTAATCAAAGAACATGACAGTAAAGACTGTTCTCAATTGATGTTTCATATTAATGAAGCAATGAGTTGGGAAAGTGTGAGGGATTTAAATCACATGAAAAATACCTTTATACTCGTCCAGAGTATTGCTCAACAAATCAATGTGTCTGATGAAATAATCGAGCTAATAGAAGATATAAGAGATGTCTTATATGAAGTTTTAAATGAAATACAGCACGGAAAAACATTATAACTAACGGTTTATCACGCTAAGTCAGACAGCTTTTGTTTTGTACCTTTCACCTTTTACCTTGAACATTAATGCTAAATTTTAAAAACATAGCTCTGCGCCGTGGTGCGCGGGTGCTGTTTTCCAACTCTTCTTTTACTATTCACAAAGGCCAAAAAGTTGGTTTTACCGGCGCGAATGGTGCGGGAAAATCCAGTTTATTTGCGCTGGTCAAAAATGAACTGCATTTAGATGAAGGCGATTTTTCGATGCCGCCCAATCTGGAAATTGCGCATGTTGCTCAGGAAACGCCCGCCGTTACCAGTTCTGCTATTGATTACGTCATTGATGGTGATCAGGAATTAAGGCGGTTGGAGGCCAGATTAAAACTTGCCGAAGCGTCTGATAACGGCTTAAAACAGGCCGAATTGCACGCCGCTTTAGATACCATTGGCGGTTATACGGCTCAAGCCAGAGCGTCCCGCTTAATGAACGGCTTGGGTTTTACCGCAGATCAGGAACACAACGCCGTCAATTCGTTTTCCGGCGGTTGGCGTATGCGCCTTAATCTGGCACAAGCGTTGATGTGCCGTTCCGATGTGTTGTTGCTGGATGAGCCGACCAACCATCTTGATCTGGATGCCGTTATCTGGCTGCAAGACTGGCTGTGTAAATATCCCGGCACCTTGTTGTTGATTTCTCACGATCGTGACTTTCTCGATACCATCACCGATCACATCGTGCATATTGAGCAGGGTAAAGCCGAAATTTATACCGGCAACTATTCAGCCTTTGAAAAAATGCGTGCTGAAAAGTTGGCGCAACAACAATCCGCTTTCCAGAAACAACAACGCGAAATTGCCCATATTCAGAGTTTTGTTGATCGCTTTAAAGCCCAAGCGACCAAAGCACGGCAAGCACAAAGTCGTATCAAAGCGCTGGAACGCATGGAATTAATTGCGATGGCGCATGTGGATTCGCCGTTTGATTTTAGTTTTGCCAAGCCGGGAAAAATGCCTAATCCTTTATTAACGCTGGATAAAGTCGATATAGGCTATGGCGATACCTGTGTGATTAAGCAGGCAGGCATATCCATTTCGCCGGGTGATCGTATTGGGCTTTTAGGACCTAACGGCGCGGGTAAATCCAGTTTTATTAAAGTGTTGGCGGGCGATATGTTGCCGTTATCCGGCAATCGGCACGAAGCAGAATCTTTAAAGATCGGTTATTTTGCCCAGCATCAACTGGAACAATTGCAGCTTGATGAAAGCCCTTTATGGCATTTGCAAAAACTGGACAAACAGGCGACAGAAAAAGAACTTCGTAACTTTCTGGGTGGTTTTGATTTTCAGGGCGATAAGGTTTTAGATGCGGTAAAACCTTTTTCCGGCGGTGAAAAAGCACGGTTGGTTTTAGCGTTGCTGGTTTATCAAAATCCCAATCTGTTGTTGCTGGATGAGCCAACCAATCATTTGGACTTGGAAATGCGCCATGCCTTGAGTGTGGCGTTACAAGGCTACCAAGGCGCGATGGTGGTGGTGTCACATGATAGGCATTTATTGCGCTCAGTGACAGATCAGTTATTATTAGTCGCGGGCGGTAAAGTACAACCCTTTGATGGTGATCTTGATGATTACCGGATTTGGTTAACCGAACAAAAAAAAGGCGATGAAAAAACAGTGACAGAGGTCGTGCCAACCGTATCGCGTAAAGACCAAAGAAAGTTGGATGCAGATCGCAGGCAAAAACATAAGCCGCTGTTTGATGCGCTAAAAAAAGCGGAAATGGCTGTTGAAAAATATCATAATGAACAGCGCCAGCTTGAGCACCAATTGGCAGATCCCGAGATTTATGCCGAATCGGAAAAAGGCCGCTTAAAGCAATTATTGGACAAAAAAGTGCAAGTCGATAAGGCGCTGGATGAGGCAGAAACTGCGTGGATGGAAGCGGAAGAAAAGATTGAAAATGCTAAGTGATGAATAAAAAATCCATAGTAGAGTCACTTGGAAAAACGTCACAGAATAAAACTATTTATAATCTATGAATCGGTGACAACACACTTTGAGCCTTGTATCTTTAATATATTGAGGTAAAGTTAATGTTTGACATTATAAAGCTGGTATTTGATATTTGCCTTTTTAAAAAAGGGCCGCAGGATTTGCCGTATTCTAAATGGCTGTTACAGCTATTTTTAGTTGTTTATGTCAGTATTAGGGTATTAATGTTAAGCATTCATTTCGCTTGGCTTGATGTACTATTACAAGTTATTGTGGAAATTGTTCTGGTGGCCGGATTTATCGGGATGATGTTGTCTGTGGCTCGAAAGCAGGGGCGGTTCTACCAAGTGGTATGCGCCATATTGGGAACGGATGCGCTGATCAGTTTTTTCGCCTTGCCTGGAATCGCCACGATGGAGACAGGGCAAGGTGGCTGGTTGGTGTTTTTGGTCATGCTAGTGTTAATCGGTTGGCATTGGGCGGTTACCGGTCATATTATTAGCAATGCGCTGGAGAAACCTCTAAGCTTTAGTTTAGGTCTGGCGTTTTTATATTTATTGGGATCCTATCAGGTCATGGCTTTATTATTTTCTGACGTTGTCGGTGTTAAATAAGGGGGGAGTATGGAAAACTATAAGCATATATTATTGGCAGTGGATTTTTACGAACATTGTGAAGCCGTTGCAAACAGGGCGAAGGATTTAGCGGTTAAATATCAGGCAAAGCTGGGTATTATTCATGTAGTGGATAGTTTGCCGATTACAGATGCTGCTTATGGCGCGGATATTCCATTCAATTTGGATTTAACAACCGAGTTGATGGCAGGGGCAAAAAAGAGACTGTCTAAACTGGCTGAAAAGATGGGCGTTCCTGAAGACAGGCAATGGTTGGAAATGGGTAGCCCCAAGTCAGAGATAGTAAGGGTTGCAGAGGAAAATAAGGTCGATTTAATCGTCGTTGGCTCACATGGTCGACATGGATTGGCTTTGTTATTGGGATCGACAGCCAACGGGGTACTGCATCATGCGACTTGTGATGTGTTGGCGGTGCGTTTGCAGGATGATTGATTGCTCGATTGTACATTATTAAGGTAGATAAATGATTGGATATATTGAAAGTTATGAGCCCGATAACCAAATCGGGGTAATAAAAAGCGAAGAAAAATCTTACACGTTTCATTTGGATGATTGGGTCGCGCAAGTGCCTCCCGACGTGGGTGATGACGTCAACTTTGACTCAGCAGAAACCATTGCCCGCAACATTAATTTGGTAGGTGCCTATTTGACTCCACCTAAAGCGGTTAAATACAAGTATGTCGCTGCGGCGTTGGCTTTATTTCTGGGCTTTACAGGGCTGCATCGATTTTATCTGGGGTTTTATTGGCTCGGCATTGCTCAACTGGCGCTTACAGCAGTAACGGTTGGTTATGGCGCTCTGTGGGGCTTTGTCGAGGCTATTTTGCTTTTTGCGGGTCATATTAATAAGGACGCTAAAGGCCGTCCATTAAAATAGTTTTTAAAAAACGTCACGCAAAAACCGAAGTCATAAAAAAAGGGCGCTTGTCAAATAACAAGCGCCCTTTTGGAAGCTGAATGATTAATGTTTATTTGGGATAAACATTAACGGCAGTTAAGCCTTTTGGTCCAGATTCAATGTCAAAAGTCACGGATTGGCCTTCAGTCAACGTTTTAAAACCATCGCCTTGAATGACGGAATGATGAACGAAAACATCTTCACCACCATCAGACGGTGCTATAAAACCAAAACCTTTAGTGTTGTTAAACCACTTTACAATGCCTGTTGCCATTTTGAAAAACTCCTAAAATAAATACTTATGGTTAAAACAGAACTAAAACATTGATAACGGGACATCCACTCGTTCAATATCTTTACTCTGATAATGCAAATTGTACTTGTATTTTTAACGGGATGCCATTTATTGAACCGTTTTGTATAGTCCTTCCAGGACTAATGAATTTGGACTCACCATGCCGACAATCTGGTTGTTTTCAAGAACGGGAGCCCTGACCAGATTATAATTGGCAAATAGTCGGGAGCAGTAGCGGATATCCATATCTGGATGTACCGATATTACTGGTTTACACATGATTTCATAAACGTTAACCCGATCCGGTGCCCGGTCTTTAGCCAGAACATGACGAGCAATATCACCAGAAGTGACCATGCCGTATTCATCATCCTCATTGCGTTTATTAACAATAAGAACGGCTGTTTTAAGTGTTTTCATCTTTTTTAAGGCATCGGCTACCGTGGCAATTCCGTCAATGGTGCCGAAGTCGGTTTTCATGACGTCTTTAACGCGGATTAGATTGTTGTTTATTATCATATTTTATCTTCCAGTTCATGGGTTAATTCTTCAACTTGACGCATGACGC
>JBAXUR010000053.1:0-21604 GCA_037129595.1 Methylococcaceae bacterium
TGCTCTACCAAGCCGGTGCCGATCCACACATAGACGATCCCTTGGGCGGCTGGATGACAACCTTGCAACTCTACCAGCGGGACATGATTGTATTTAAAACAGCTCGCGAGATGAATTTGCCTGTGGCATGGAATTTAGCCGGCGGTTACCAGCGTGATGAAAACGGTGAACTATTGCCCGTCTTGCAGATTCACGACAACACCATGAAGGCCTGTCTTTCAACGTATTGAACTGCAACATACACTTATTAATCGCATTCAAATCAAGTACAAAAAAAGTAATTATTTGGTCCCTCCCCTCTTTTAAAAAGAGGGGTTAGGGAAGATTTTTTAAATAAAGCCCTCTCCACAAATAACGTCACAAAATGTCGTACCCACTTGTAATAATAAGCAATCGATTTACTCATCCGCCTCGTACTATTAAAAAAACACTAATTTAACACGCCTGATTAACCAATTTACAAAGAGAAAATATGGAAATAATTATTATATTCATAATTGTTGTTGTTTTAGGTGCCCTTTCCGGCGCAACGTCCTTTGGCGAGACTATTAAAGAAGGCTGTGGTTGTATAGTCTCAATAGTTACTTTAGTCGTTATTGCCGGTATTTTCCTGGCATCAAAATGACCAAGCCATTCCCCAAAATTACTGTTTTACCTTTAAGGAAATTATGCCCAACAATTTTTCTCTTTTCGGATAATAGTGGGCAGTGGGCCATGAAATAAGGCATTGCATTCAAGATGAATTTCATTAACACATTGACAAGGCTAACGTCATGAATTGACGTTGGCATTTGCTAATATCACCTAATTATGAGCAATCAGCTTTTACTCCATAGATGGCACGATAAAAAGTTTATTTTCCTTTGTAAGCTAAAAAACGCAAAAATAACTTAAAAAAGGGTATTATCGACAACTTTAAAAAACAAGAAACACCAGTAGTTATTGCTGTTTCGCGTCCAAAAGCGCTGGCTATTATCGTTGCCAATGAAGAATTAGAACAATGTAAATCCAGCAACTTAAAGAAAATTGAAAAATGGGGTTGTTTTGTAATCTAACATCAACCCTATCATAAAGAATTTATACATTAATTAAGGAAATAGCTATGTGGGATAAAAACGCAAGAGACTTGTTATTAAGTGAAGAAAACTTTGAAAAAAATTATTGCTCGGCACAAACAAAGAGCCTAATAAAAAACAATCCGGTTCATTTTGATAACTTTCGTCGAGTAGTCACGCAACTGACTGAGCTAATGCCAAATACTGCGCATCATTCGCCTAAATGGACAACGCCGCCTAAAACATTAATTGTTGCCGGTCGTTGTAGTAATGGCCATACCATTAGGCAACACCGCATTGGTCTTTGTGTCGTAAAAAACAGTCTTTACCTATGGACTGACCTTCATTATTTACAAGGGATCAATATAAAAGAAAATGTCTTTTTTCCTGCAAAAATAGATTCTAATCCATTAGACCAGGCAGCAGATACTTGGGTACCTTGGCGAACACATAACAAAGGAAAAGGTGTTGAATATCGTTTTTCAACCCCCGTTGACCTGAGAAGCAATGACCCTATAGACAGTAATCATCCATTGCATATTCATCATCCTGTTGCAAAGGCACTCACTCAACTTGACACATGGATTGCCAATAATCCATTTTCAAATGAAGCTGAATTTAAAAACAATCCGTTTAATACCGATGTTATTTATCCAAAGCTTTTTGAGTTAAATCCTGGAAAACGCGCCAAGAAAAAATAATTAATTTATGAATATGAGTAAAGAAAAATTATGACTGATGAAAATAAAGAGATATTGGCGAAATTTAGTAAAGTATCTGGTGACTTTAAGAATTGGATAGAATCACATTCGAAAGAATATAAAAAACTTTTTTGTGACTTAGCCCTCGCTGTCCATAACCAAAAAATGGATTGGTATTTTACTCAAGAAGGAAACAACAACTACCCATTACGATTCGGCCGTAAAGTACCAAACAGTAAAAGAGGAAAAACTTCTGGTCAATTAGCTCTATCAAGTCCGTATATTTTGGTCCAATTAAATCTTAAACCTGAAAATACAACTTATAAAAATAAAACTGATGATCAGTCAAAAAATGAAAGTCACACTTTATCTAATGAGATAATTAATATTTTTAAAGATGAAAACTTTAAGTGGCCCAAAAACTTTGGAGATAAACCCGAGGAAGGCAATTGGCCAGATGCCTACATTAAAAATCAAAATCAAACTGAATCATTAGATATTGAGACAATTATGCAACCAACTGAATTATCAGATGAAGAAACCACTATGAAAATTGGCTTAAATACTATTTTATATGGCCCTCCAGGCACAGGTAAAACCTACTCTGTCATTGATTATTCACATGCCGTTACTAAGAAAGATTGCAAAGAAAGTGAAGAAATAAAATCTGAAATAACACCTGATATAGATAGTGGGGAGAGTGAAGAAATAAAATATGAAATAACACTTGTTACAGACAGTAAAGATAGGGAATCCAGGAAATCCGACTTTGATGAAAAAATCAAAGCAGGACAAATACGTTTTGTTACATTCCATCAAAGCTTTAGCTATGAAGAGTTTGTTGAAGGCATTCGCGCTGATACCCGTGGTGGAAATATTCACTATGAAGTAAAACCCGGTATATTCAAGCAAATCTGTGATGATGCCAAAGCTCATACAGAGCAGAATTATGTTTTAATTATTGACGAGATCAATCGTGGCAATATCTCCAAGATATTTGGTGAGCTCATCACACTCATTGAACCATCAAAGCGACAAGGTGGCGCTGATGAATTAGTAGTTATCTTACCTTATACCCAAGAACCCTTTTCTGTGCCCGATAATCTTTATATTATTGGCACTATGAACACCGCAGACCGTTCGCTGGCATTAATGGATACGGCGTTACGCAGACGATTTGATTTTGTAGAAATGCCGCCACAACCTGAATTATTAAAAGACATTGAGATAGATGAAATTAATATCTGCACAATGTTAACAACCATGAATCAGCGTATAGAAGTGCTTTATGATCGCGAGCATACCTTAGGTCATGCATTTTTTATGTCATTAAACAATGCTTCCAGTATAGGTGATCTTGCCGAGATATTTCAACATAAAATCATACCGTTATTACAAGAATACTTCTTCGAAGACTGGGAAAAAATACGTATTGTTTTAGGCGATGATCGAAAAACTAATGAAATGAATCAGTTCATTATCGAAACTGCAATCAATAAGACAATATTTACAAGCCAAATTATAGAACTATACAATTTAGAAAACAGTAAATCATACAAAATCAATCAGACTGCGCTCAATAAAGCAGGTGCCTATTTGCAAATTTACTCTTAACCAGCGTATCCAAACACCATGATAAGCGTAAAAAAAAGCATTACCGTTAAAGAATACGACACGCTTGTTAGTGAAAACGCGCCTGCTTTTGTTCAGGGTGAGCGGATCAGTCAAAAAGCATTTAATGAACTGACTCAACTGATTAACGAATCCCCTGATCAAGATGATAATGATCACGGGATCATTTTTTGGCAACGTGGCCAAAAACTGCAAGTACGTCATTATGTCGGAATGATTCAAACCAGCGACGGCACACAGGTTGAAATATTACCCAAAATTTCGGGTAGTTTTGCACCTGAACAACTGCGCCGTATTTTTTTAAAGATGCTAAGGGAAGTTGGAGAACTGCCCTACAAAAGTGGTAAAAATGCCGATCTAAGTCTTACTAAATTTCCGCTATTGGAAATATTTATACACGACTTTTTAAATACTATCGACCAAGTGGTTAAGCGTGGCATTCGCTCAGACTATGTGCGCCAAGAAGATAATCAAGCCTTTATCAAAGGCAAGTTGTTAATGAATGCACAACTTAAACATAATTTAATTCGACGTGACCGCTTTTATGTTGAATACGATAATTTTGAAGTCAACCGACCAGAAAATCGCTTGATTAAAGCCAGTCTCCAGAAAGTTTTAAAAGTGGCAAAGCAGCTCAATAACCAGCGTCTGGCAAGAGAACTGTTATTTGCTTTTGGCGATGTGCCGCAGTCAACCGAGTATAAACAGGACCTCCAAAAATGCAGTCAAGATCGGGGTATGCATTACTATCAGGATGCTTTGCATTGGTGCAAACTTATTCTAAATGACCTGGCACCTGTTCCCAAAGCAGGCGAACGCTCATTTCGTTCGTTTTTGTTTCCGATGCCTCAATTATTTGAGCGTTATGTTGCCAAGGTTTTGCTCAAAAAATTACCGGATTGGCAAGTACACTCTCAGGCAAGCCATAAGAAACTTATGGCCTCGGAAGGTTGGGAAAAAGAGTTATTCGTCATTAAACCGGATCTTCTACTAAAAAAAGACGACAAGACTGTCATCGCCGATACCAAGTGGAAATTACTTGATATGGCTGATACCAAAAATAAATTTAATATTCATCAGGGTGACCTTTACCAATTATTTACCTATGCAAAGTTTTATAAATCAGAAAAAGTAATACTGATTTATCCAAAAACAGATAATTTCAGCGAGGTATTACAAGCTAAATACGTTGCTCAAAACTGTAAGGTTGTGCTGATACCGTTTGATCTTGAAGCAGATCAAATATCAATTGATCGCATTTACGAAACACTGACTGACACACTCACTGCTTAGGCCACCTATAGTTATGAATACACACCTAAATAAAGAAGCATTTCTTCCGATTATTAAAACCCAGGAATTTCGTCACTTTGCTTTTCTTTGCTTGGCGCATGAAATAATTAGCACTAAACAAATACTATCTTTCGGAAAACCTTATTATCAAAATCCTGAACTGGGCATAAGCGTTATTATTGGCAAGGAATTAAGCACTAACTATCTGGATTTATGTATTTTAGCCATGGAATATAATCCCATACCGGAGACTGGAACTCGCCGAGTGATTATGTTTCCCTCTATTAACGATAAAAATAAATTCAGAGATGAATTCCCGGGGCTCTATAACGCGGCAAGGTACGTAAATAAAAAAATAAACGGGGTTGATCCTGTATTATTCCATTTAATGGCTTGCACACCAACGCCCATTGAATTAATTGATGAAATTAATGCCTACTCAGTCATTTTATCTTTTAATATGGGACCAGAATTATTCGAAATCCTTTGGCTTGAAGAAATCAAGAAATTATCTGAAAGCAACCAAGTGCATACAGAAAAAATGGATGACACCATCGATTGGAATAATATAAAAATCACTTTTACAGAAAAAATATCCCGTCACAATTATCTCCAGCAATTAACACAAGATACCGAAGTATTTAACTGCACTTTGGATTTTTACCAAAATGCTCTCAATAACGAAGAAACGCTCGAAATGTCTGACGTCATGTTTCTTATGGGCATTGATATGTTGGGACACGATCTTTGGCCTGACTTTGATTTCTCGGATGCTGACGAGGAATTGATTGACGATTTCGATAACGCCAATCACTTAACCCATAATGAAAACCAGTCAGATGAATCACCTATTGAGTTCGGACAATTTGGTCTATCTCTTGACAATCCAATTCCTACCAAAAACATTCAAGGTTCTACGGATTATCTGGCAAAATTAAAGACGACTAATGGCCAATCGGTAACCTCATTCCGCTTAGCTTCAATTAACCAGACTGAATACAGCGAACGGATGATTGATATTTACCTGGTTAGTACCGCTACGCAAGAAACATCAACCCTTTATCTTTACCCCTACCATGACAACAATTCAAATAAAGCACCTGCTGGATTTGTATATTCTGAATTTTAAAACACCCAGTTTCTTAAAATAAAGCCAGCTCACTTTACTTTTTCTCATAGGGTTATATGACAGAATTCTTATATATCATTGCAATAATTGTTGTATTTATTATGCTCATCCCTGCTTTTATTAGACTTGCGGTACTCATATTTACCATCTTGTTGATAATGGCATGTATAAAAATCAATACAACATTTTCATTCTTTATAGCTGGTTTTATCTCATTAGTTTTATTTGGGTGGTTATCTAATAACTCGTCCGAAAAATAAAAAATGGCCACCTATAAAAAGCACCTATAGCTAGTGCCTTAAATTAGTTGCCTTCATTATATTTACATTTAAAATTGCATTTTCTGTAAAAATAAGGTATATGTTCGTGTTAAATATTCAGAGTGGAGTGTTTGAAGCGACCTGAATAGAGGACAGCTATTTTTAAAACGCAGTGAAACATAAATGACTAAAGAAGAGTTAATACAAAAAAAAGCAGATTTTCAACGTAATAATACCCTCAACTATGTTACTCCTGAGAAATGGCTTACCAAATTTCTAGAAAATAGAGATCTTACCTATCCAATTCAACAGTCATTGTCCTTATTTAAATATAAGATGACTGATACAGAATATTCCGACTTAAAGACCACTTTAAAGTTTATCTCAACGATCAATCCAAACGTTGAAAAGCTCGCTAGGATAACAAAATGGAATGAAATTTTTGTGATCTACGGCGCTGAATGGTGGCGAAGAGAATATATAGGCGGTGCTTGGCGGTGGATCACATTATTTAGTTCTTTTGATGCGGATTCTTCAGTGCTATCAACACAACAACGTTGTGAAATTATTAGAACAGGATTGCGTTTTTGGGGTCTGAAAGTTCGTATGATT
This sequence comes from Methylococcaceae bacterium, assembly GCA_037129595.1. GTDB lineage: Bacteria > Pseudomonadota > Gammaproteobacteria > Methylococcales > Methylomonadaceae > Methylobacter_C. The sequence goes on from JBAXUR010000053.1 coordinate 6,683, forward strand.
AACGGTAATTTTCGCTATCTTGGAACAATCGCTATTGAAGGTGGACTTCCACTTAACCAACTCAATGGAAACACGGGTTGGTTAGGCAAAGTTTTGGGACACGCATTATCAAAATATATACGTTTACATCATACCGGTTTCACGGTTGACGCGATCATAAGAGAATGTGAAAATATTCCAAAAATTTATAAAAATGATCAAGTCTACATTATTTTAGGCTATATAGTAGAAACCGTTGTTAAGCTTAAGCGAGTCTATCAGTCAGATAATCAAGCAGATCCCATCGCTTACTACCCTAAATGGCGTGAAGATTTTCCATTGCCAATAGATACAGAAATTGGCAAGCTACTGATTAGTTTTATTTTAGGTCAAACTCCCCTTCCGTCCGTTAATAATATTAATCTCCCCTTTAGAGGTATTCGAAGTCTTACTGATAATGGCACCTTACAATTAGAAATTGAGTTTTCCGGCTTTATTGCACTTGGTGCTCTTAAGCTGCCAGAAACAATTCCTCCAAGACTCGACATTGAGTTAGTTAATAATCTTGGTGTAACACACCGATTAGGTGTGGCTTTAAAAACCAGTTATAAAGGTAAATTGTCTTTAAAAATGCCTCGTCCACCTGGGGTTATTAATGGCGAACCATCCGCTTATGGTTATATAATCCGATTTAAACATAATTCCACGCTTGTTCATGAAGAACCATTAATCGGTGGTGAAGAATTAGATAACGAAGTGCCTTGGATTTTTGTCCAAAGAAATACTGAATGGATGCTAGAGGGTGTTGCCAGTATCAGTACGAAGTCAACTCAGGTGAGGATTCTTTATCCAGATCATTTAAACGTCCCTTTAAATACCCAAATTCAGCCCCTCATAACGCTTAATAATAAAAAACTAATTCAAGCTACTGGCCTTGTTCAATTAACAGATAACCAAAACAACTCGTTCCTCATTAAAACGGCTCAAGAACAATCAGCCAATCTTTATTATTTGCAAGGTAGCAAACTTGATTTTGCCAGTACACCTAAAGAAATTTACAGGGGGTTACCGACGCTGGTTTGTTGCAATAATGAAACCGGAGAAAGGACTGAAATTAATGCTCAAGGATTAGTCGCACGCGCCATTAATGCAATAAACAATAATTGGCAACCTCTGTCGCCAAATCATCAAGGCATTTATGAAATTCGTCTACTTGATAATCAAGGCAATATCAAATTTCGTAAAAAATGTGTGTTATTACCGGAACAATTTTCGATTCGATTTAAGCCCTCCGTGGATTCTTTAGACGGTTCAATATATCTTGAAAATATTGGAACTGCGAAAGTTTCTTGTGATACTACGATTAAAAATAACATTACCAATCAACTAAATGGCGTTCAAATAGAGTTATTTGCTAATAATGCACCGCCTAAAAATATCCGGCTAACACTTTACTGGCCTGGTATGACAGAGATATTGACGTTGACTCTTCCATTTCCTGCCAGAGGAGGTCAGCTTATTGATGCTAACGGTGATAGAGTATTAACCAATCGACTCTTTCAAGATCAGCTTTATGGTTTTCGTCTGCGTTTATTTAATGCACAGCCCAATCACAAACTAAATTTGCAAATACATTTTACTTTAAATGACGCTACGTTGTTGGATGGTACAGGTGATTTGTATTACCGTGAGACTGTTACTAAACAAGGTGCCGTTATAGAGTTGGCAATTATTGATTATCAGGAATGGATAAAAAGCTTACTGGCTATCAGCACAAATCTGGATAGTTATGTTTCACTATTAATTGTTGAAGGTGGTACACAATTATTACAAATAACTATTTATCGCTATCATTTTTCACTGGAAATAGACCACGCACAAGGTTGTGTAGCTTTAAACTCCACTGATCAAGTCGGCTTATCTTATGACTCTCTTACCCAAATCCAACTCATGGCAATGCGCCTTTCCCAACCTGAGCAGGAACATATCAAACTGGAGGTACAATCTTCACAGCAAACAGCAACTGGTTACTGGTTATTTACCCCCCAAAAAAGGGAGCCCGGCCCTTGGATGATTTATCCGTCTGCCACTTCGTCGGTATCTTTTCGGCCTATTTTATGGCAAGTTGGCGCAGAACCTGTGGCTGGTATTTTAGCTAACATTGATACGTTAACACTTCATAGTGCTGTTACCATAGCCCAAAAAAATCTCAGACATAACGTCATAAAAAACATTTTAGAGCGTATGTGTACAGATTTTGAGCATAGTGGGTGGGCCTATCTAAGGCATTTGTGGAAACATAGCCAACATTTGCCCCTGAGCAGTTTTGATGTTTGGCCACTAGCAGTGACTAATAACAAATGTTTAACAGCACTGGCTTTACAAATGGACGAAAGTTTTACACAGAAACTTGGCGAAGAGCTACCTGTTTTTTGGGAACTTATACCATTGGCTGATTGGCTTGCAACTTTTAGTTGTTATAGTGAATATTTAGATCAGGTAATGGATGATAAAGCCGATGTACTTACTATTATTCAAATCCGCATCAAGCATATTAGTAACCTTGGCGAATCAATGACCATAGTGGCAAAAATCATCAACCAGAAGTTATTTGATGTAATTGATCCAGAGCTTGATTTTATAATAAATAATCGTCCGATAGCGCTAAGCGAGATTAACAAAGCAAAACAAGAATTATTGCAACGTCAGGCTAGAAACAACTGGCCACCCGTATTAGGAGCCAAACTTAAAGCCGATTGGCAAAAAATAACACAGCCTGTTAATTTAAAACTGGACGAGATTCCAGATCATAAACATGGTGTAATTATTTTACCGTTGCTCTTAGCTATTTATTGCACCAATACACAAACCCCTAAAACCTGGTTCGGTGATAACACCATTATTTTTAAATTAAAATGCTTAAAGGCTTTTGATGAGGACTGGTTTAACACCACATTCAGAATTGCCCTGGCTTATTTATCTCACTAGACATCAAATTAGGAACACCCCCATGTCCAGCAATTTTCAGTCTCTTATCGGGCAATTATCAGAGCGTTCAGCCGAAGCCACTTTAAGTATATTAGGTATAAGCGATCCCGCATTACGAGAGTTTCTATCAGATCAATTTAATCAGCCCTTAGGCGATAGCAATAATTTTTTAGCTGATCCGGTTTTTGAGGCTATTTTTGGTTGGGAAGAAGCCAAAACAAGTATGGCGGAGTTAGCTGGCAAACTAATTAATAGTTCTTTTATCGAAGGAATGAATAATCCACCTGATGCTCTAAAAGATTATGCCTTCCGTAAAGATTGGAAACCTTATCAACATCAATATCAAGCTTGGTTAAAATTATCTGAGCCCACGCCGCAATCTATTATTATCACCAGTGGTACGGGTTCAGGTAAAACCGAGTGTTTTATGGTGCCGGTACTTAACAGCTTGGTACAACAATATGAGCAGCAAAAAAAACCACTGATTGGTGTACAAGCGCTATTTATATATCCACTGAATGCCTTGATTAACAGTCAGCGTGACCGTCTACGCGCGTGGACCAACACGTTCGAAGGCGGTGTGCGTTTTTGCTTGTATAACGGCAATACACCTACAAATATACAAGCCGCAAATCAAAATGAAACACCGAATGAAATTTTATCCAGAGCTTTATTACGGAAAGAACCGCCGCCATTATTAGTAACCAACTCCACTATGTTGGAATATATGCTGGTACGGCAGGACGATGCACCGATTTTGCAAAAATCACAAGGCAAGTTACGCTGGATTGTACTTGATGAAGCCCATACTTATATTGGCTCGCAAGCAGCCGAATTATCCTTGTTATTGCGACGAGTCTTACATGGTTTTGGCGTAAAATCTGAAGATGTACGCTTTATTGCCACCTCTGCGACCATTGGCGACAAAGATAATGCCTCCTTACAGCGTTATCTGGCTGATTTGGCAGGCATCTCACAAGATCAGGTTACCGTCATAGGCGGCAAACGAGTTGTGCCGCCGCTTAACAAAGGTAACGGTAAGTATAATAAAAATACACTACTAGCTGAGTTAGCAGCAATTGACCCCGATATGCAAGTATCAAGGCCACGCTATCGAGCTTTAGAAAATCATCCTATCAGCCGTAAATTACGTGAAGAACTGACCCGTGACACGCTTCCCAAAACCTTAACTCAGTTAGGTGATACCTTATTTAAGGATATTAGCGATCTAAAAATCAGAAACAAACAAGTTTTGGCATGGCTGGATTTGTGCACCGGAACCAGTTTGCCAGATAAAAATAATAATCCTAAACAGCCGTTTTTACCTATACGTGGACATTTATTTCATCAAGTAACCAACGGATTATGGTGCTGTATAGACCCTAACTGTAGCCACAAAAAAGCGTCACTGTTGGCTGATAAATGGGCCTTTGGCTATGTTTATAGCCAACAACGGGAACGTTGTGAGTGTAACGCACCGGTGTATGAGCTGGTTTTTTGTACCGCCTGCAATAGTCCACACTTACAAGCCTTTATAACCCAAGATGGAACTTTAATACAGATTCCGCGACAGGCAATTGATGAGTTTGGTTTACAGTCTGAGGCGGTTGACGATGATACTGAAGAAGTTGATAACCAAGTAGCCACTCCGAGTGAATTAGTCAATCTAACAGCAAAAGCAGATGACAACCTAACTTATTCCACAGATTTTTCACTTGATAATAAATTACTTGGTGGAACGCAACACGCCATTGCGGTTAGCTTAGTCATTGAAAGTGATACGTGTGGCTACTGCGGTACTGAATCTAATCACGGAGTTTTTCGCCGCTGCTTATTAGGATCGTCTTTTTATGTCAGTAATACTGTACCGACCCTACTGGAATTTTGTCAGGATGGCGCTAATCCTTTAGATTCGCCTGGTCGAGGACGAAGACTCATTACCTTTACCGATAGCCGTCAGGGTACAGCACGGATTGCAGTAAAAATTCAGCAAGATTCAGAACGGAACCGATTGCGTGGATTTGTATATGAAATGGTAGTCAATCAGACCAATCAAAAAAATAATGTGAATGCACAAATCGTCCAATTGCAGACAACGCGTGATGCATTTTTAGTAAACGCACAAACATATCAACATCTCCCGGTAGTAGCTGCCAATTTTATAAATCAAGCTAACGCGATACAACAACAAATCAATAATCTAAGCTTGGTTCAGCCTGTCTCTTGGAATGACGTGTCGGCTGAACTTAGTCAAGATAGGGATATTAAAGATTCCATGTTGAAATATTACCAAGGCCAGAACCCACTATTATTTCCAGACGATGTTGGCCCACTGACTTTATCAAAGATGCTGTTAATCCGTGAATTTTATAATCGTCCAAAACGCCAAAACAGCTTGGAAACACTTGGTCTTGTTGCAGTTCAATACCCTGCGTTACAACAGATCAATCAAATTCCACAGGAGTGGTTACATTTCAAATTAACGTTAAAAGACTGGCAAGATTTTCTTAAAATAAGCCTTGATTTTTATGTGCGGGGGAATTTTGTTTTTGTTGATCCGACTTGGATTAATTGGATCGGCATTACCTTTTACCCAAAAACGCTTTTAGCACCTGATTCACCAGAAGATTCTACCAAGCGCATTATTAGATGGCCACAAGTTAAAAAAGGTCGTAATCATCGATTAATTCGTATGTTAACTTATACTTTAAACCTTGATATAAACAATACAGCCAATGTAGATAGGCTAAATAAAATAATGCATGCTGCTTGGATTGCACTTACCCACACAAGTCAAATTTTAACGAAGGTTACGGGAACTGAAACTTATCAAATGCTGCCAGAAAAAATGGCGTTTAGTTGTGTTCAAGAAGCCTGGATTTGCCCGGTAACACATCGTTTACTGGATACTGCTTTTAAAGGAATTACGCCTTATTTAAATAATACACCCACGGAACAATCGACGACTTGTCAAAAAATAACTATTCCCATATTACCTGTTAATCAGAATTTCACTTCAGCAGCAGAAAGACTAACTTTTATTCGGCAATGGATTTCCGACAATGAGACTATTACCGAACTCAGAAAACAAAATCTGTGGACGGATTTAAGCGACAGAATTCTTGAAGGCGGGGTGTTTTACAGAACGGCTGAACATTCGGCACAGCAACCTGCCAGTCTTTTACAGCAGTTTGAAACACTATTTAGACTAGAACAACTTAATGTCTTAAGTTGCTCTACAACCATGGAAATGGGTGTAGATATTGGTGGCATTACAGCCGTTGCCATGAATAACGTCCCACCGCATCCAGCCAATTATTTACAACGTGCAGGGCGTGCAGGGCGTCGCCAGGAGCCGCGTGCCTTGGCCTTTACCTTATGCAAGGATAACCCGCATGAACGCACCGTATTTAACAAGCCGTTATGGCCATTCATTACTCGTATTAAAGCGCCCTACATTACCTTAAACAGCACCAAGATTGTACAGCGCCATGTAAATTCCCTGATATTTTCTTATTTTTTGAAAGAAGTAATCAACGTTGCCCAACAGCAAAACTTAACCTTAAATTGCGGTTGGTTTTTTTGCAAAGATGATGTAACAAAATCACAGCTTGAGCATTTTTGTGGTTGGTTAAATGAATGTGAAGTAACCGGTGTACCAGAAAACCTGAAAACGGGTCTAAAAGCGTTAATTAATAAAACGGTTCTAATGGGTACTCCAATAACCAATCTCACCCAACAGTCTGTCTCCATTATTAATAGCATTAATGATAAATGGCTGTCTGAGCATCAACCATTACAAGAGGAATTTACCGCCCTGAGTGCTAATATAGGAGCGAATGATCCTTACAAAAGGAGAATTGAAAGAGACCTTGCACGTCTTAAAGGCGAATATTTGTTAGCCGAATTAGCAATACGCGGTTTTTTACCTTGTTACGGATTTCCAACCGGCATTGCTTATTTTGACCCTTATAGTATTCATCATTACAGAAATAACAATCCAGTAAATAATAATCAGCGAGAAGATAACCTTAGCTATGTCCGTGAAAAGCCGACTCGTGATTTATCGATTGCCATCAGAGAATATGCACCCGGCAGCGATATTGTCTTGAATGGTTTGGCATATCGTTCGGCGGGATTGAGTTTAAGCTGGCATATACCGGATGGCGATAGTAACGAAAACCAGAAACTGATGACGGCTTGGCGATGCGATCATTGTGGTGCCATTGACAATACGTTAAGTAGTATTTCAATAAAAGTATGTAATGACTGTGGTGAAAAACTTAATCCTCAACATATACGTGAATTTATCCAGCCTGCCGGCTTTGCCGTCGATTTTTATAGCACTCCACATACCGATATTTCCACACAACATTACATACCGGTTAAAGAACCGTGGGTTACTGCTAAGGACCGATTGCGGCCTTTACCTAATCCACAATTAGGATTATTTAGAGCCGGTAGCCGTGGTGATATTTTCTATCACAGTTCCGGTGAACATGATCATGGTTACGCACTGTGTTGGCACTGCGGTCGTGCGGACTCTATGATTGCCTATGATACGTTACCTGAAGTTTTTTCAAATCCAGCCAAACCGCATCAAAGATTAAGAGGCAACCCTGAACGGCCTATAAGTGCAACTTGCAGCGGTAACGACAGCCAATATGCCATTAAAAGAAACCTGCATTTAGGTTATGTTGATCATACCGATGTTTTTGAACTGTATTTAAAACATAATAATGAACAAACATTTCTGAATTATAGTGATGAAAATGACAAGAAAATTGCCTGGACGATGGCGGTAGTTCTCAGACAAGCCATTGCCGATATTTTGGGGATTAATATCGATGAATTAGGTTATACCGTAAAACCAACCAAGCTAACGGGTTGTAATTATTCCATAGCGGCTATTGTGTTATACGACAAAAGTAGTGGTGGTTCAGGTTTTGCCTCTTCAGCGTATCTTTATTTTGACCAATTATTTGCTAAAGCGAAAGAAAATCTCCAATGTTCCTGCCTCAGCGTCTGCCAAAATTGCTTATTAGGCTACGATACCCGCTACCATATTGATTATCTGGATCGGCAGTTAGCCTCCGATTATTTAAATGACGATTTTATACGGTTGATCGCTTTGCCAGACGAATTAAAATTATTGGGTGATGCATCATATTATTGCCCGGAAACACTGTTTACTGAAATTACTGACGCCTCCAGTCGGGGCGCTACTGAACTGCGTGTTTTTATACAGGGCGCACCCTCAGATTGGGAATTAGCAGAGAGTCAATTATTCGAACGGTGCTATCGTTGGAAACAGCTCTATTCCAAAGTAATTTTGGTGATTAATGACTCTTCACAACCCCTTTCAGAAGACACAAAAGAAGACCTCTGGATTTTATACCGTTTAGGTGTCACCCTCGCTCTGGTTGACAACCAAAAGACCTTACTTAAGAATTCGGCGTGTATTGTTGTACAAACATTGTCGGAATCAACCATTAAGACATTTGCACACTCGCAAAGACAAACAGCAATACCCACACAAAACTGGCTAAGTTTGCCGGAAAGTGTATTGGTATCAGCGGACAATTTTGCACTTGTACCGATAAAAGAATTGGATGAGGCGAGTTTAAAACCAATTAAAGGTAGCGGTGATGTAGAAATCGAAATACTGTCTGAATGTAACGGCCCATTAAATCAATTTGCAGAAAAATTCTGGCAAAAAATACTGGATAGTCATCCATTATTACAACAGCATATACTGCAAGATGAGCTTGTCAGTCTTCGTTATTCAGACCGCTATTTATTTTCACCTTGGTCAGTTATGCTAATTGGTGAGCTTATTGACGGGTTAAGAACGCTTCTGAATGAACGCTGGGATAAACCAAGAATTACTATCGACACTATGATAAAACGGGAAGCAAGCCACCAGAATCGTGGATTATTAGCCGATTGGAACAATGACATCTTGCGTAAAGAGGTTATTGCAGCCTATTTTGACGCGATGGATGAAACCTGTGAGGTTAGTGTTGCGAGGGATATGTCTCATGGTCGAGTAATGGAATTAACTTGGCAGTCTGGACAAAAAACTTATATCCGTCTGGATCAAGGTGTGGGCTATTGGTTTATCGGTAATAAAGCCCCTTGGTTTGACGCTAACATGGCAAAACCTGATGAACAAGTTGACGTATTGCAGCGATTAATTAATAGTATCCTTGTTAGAAACGATAAAGATTTTCCAACTCAAATTTTTATTAAAGAAGTTGCTGATTAATATCTTAAGCAACAGTCATTAATTGCTGTTAAGCCCTCCTGTAAAAGAGGGCTTTTTTTATATACTGACGTCGATAGCTCTATTTAATGAAGAGATTGTTACATACAAAGCCATTAAAACGCATGTTTTAGGTAATTTAATCAATGGGTAACGTGTTTTTTAATATTAACGTTTTAAATTGATAGGGCTAATAGTTCCGGTAATTTTTAATTGTTGATCCCAACGAGAACGTATTCGAGTAAAAATGGGTACGCAGACTTCCAAATCCATAGGGTAATCGTTTAATACTGATAACTGTGGATGTATGTGGGAATAATTAAATACCGAGATGATAAGCTTACACTTCCAAGCCATGGAACGACTTTTTTGATAGAGCACTTGTCGATGTTCTTCAGTAATATCATCATACAATGCCGCCTTGTTTACCTCTTTATTATGAAAATATTCCTGAGCCAATTCAACGATTTCAGTATCCTTCAGCACATAAATGGCTAGCATCAACAAACCGTCTTCAAGCATGTTATCAAGCGTTGGAATCCAGGTTATCTTTGGCCCTCTATACTGAAGGATCCAAGCGGGTCGACTATTTTCAGAAAGAAATAAGGTGCCATTTGGAATGATCCCTTCGTTATTATATCCACCGCCATTTCCAATCAAAATTTGTGCTGTATAAGATGCCATAAGTTATTTTAATATCCAGAATTGCATTTAATTGAAAAAGAAAAAGAAATAAAGAGCGGCATCTGATGGTCTTCCACCATTGACATAGTAACCGATTGTCGAACGTGATGAATCCATGACCGTCTCGTTTTCAACATAACCAATAGTTGAGCGAGAAGAATTCATCACGGTTCCGTTATTGATATAACCGATGGTGGAACGCGAAGAATCCATGACAACACCATCGTCAATATAGCCAATGGTTGCACGGGAAGAATTCATCACGGTTCCATTATTGATATAGCCAATGGTGGATCGCGATGAATTCATGATGGTTCCATTTTCAATATAGCCAATGGTTGATCGTGAAGAATTTTCAAGCGTTTGGGCACTGACTAACGGGATTGATAGTATCAACGCGATCATTAAAATTGTTGTTTTCATTTTTTCCCCTACAGGAATACGGGACAATATCGGGCGCTATTTATCGAATGACTGGGTATATTTTTTTATTGGATCGCCACGAACCAAATCCGCAACCACCCCAAAGATTGAAAATAGAAGTGCCTGGATAATCATTAGGCCAATAGGATTGACCGCCTGATGCAAATCGGCCTATTAAATAATCGGGCATTCCGGCACGATTAGCCCTTACTGATCGAGCCAGGATTTTTTGAGGATCTTCAAAGTTTGTCCAGTTGCCCCCAAAACCATGTTGAATCAAAAACAGCACTTTGGGTTTAAAGCCGTTGCTGTTGTATAAGGCTTGATAACCCGCTACCCCATCACTGCATAAATACAGCAGGCTAAAACGCTCGGGGCCGTGGTTTGCGTCATAAGCGTCAAGACGCTCAAAAACCGCCCAAATCCCGAAAGGTTTGGCAAAATGCTCACGCCACCCATTAGGATTACCATCACCTAGCATTGGATTAATGGGTTTCCAGCCTTTGGGCGCTAATTCATTCATGGTTAGATCTCGCCATTCCAAGGTACGATAACCGGCAAAATTTCTGCCCTCGGTATTCAGCTCAGCCAGTAATTTCTCTTTTGATACCATGTAGTCGGTGTACACAAAAGAATAAACATTGCCGCCCAGCCATTTAACGACCTTTCCGTCAGAACCGGCACCAGGGTAATAAAGCGAATCCTGTAAAATATCACCAAGCGGGAAGGCATCATTTTTTACTTTTTCGGGGGTTAATTCCATGAGCCATTGCGGGGTTTCCATAGCTTCAATTTGATCAATCATGTTGGTAGCCTATCGTTAATTTTTCGTTATTAAAGCAAGGTTATTAATTGCACTTTCAAGTTGAAGTCATTTTATTGATGAACCCATGAATCCATTACACCAATTGTGTCCAACGCTTCCTGGTCAATAAGTGCTAAAGAACGGTCGGCAATTTTATAAGTATCGTTAAAAGGATCTGATGAAACCAGCATTGCTTTATGCCCTAAAAGCTAATTTAACAGGGCATGACGACAAATGGTGTCATTGTAAAAAATCATTTTCATTTTGCCATCAACTGATCGACACAAAGCGCATCTTTACTTTAAATATATGTCTGCTAAATTCTGCACAGTATTTGCTATCTTTTCTCGCAATGCTTCCGGCTCCAACACTTCAACATTAGCGCCATAACTGAGCAACCACCAAAACAGCTGTTCGTTTTCCTGAAGGGTGGCAGTAATAAGGGCATAGCCGTCACTGTGTGGAGTAATTTCCTGATCTTCTGATAAGGGCGTTTCATGGAGATTTCTGGAAGCCCCTTCTTCAAAAATCATTTTAAGTTGTATGGGGTCTTTACTGCATTGATTGTAAGTATTAAACCCCATGTGCCCATCATCAATGTATTTTTGCAACTCAAAACCATCAGGTTGAACAGCTTTTTGGGTAAGCTCGACCGCTTTTTTTACCCGCTGTAAAGCAAATATGCGCATCTCGGCTGTATTGTTCTTTGTCGCTATTAAATAACTGATAGTACCCCGCAACACAAAGCCTAAGGGATTGATTTTGTAGGTCTGTTCCTTTGCGGTTAAATGCTGATAGTGAATTTCCAATTGCATCTCCGCCAATAACGCGGCAGTGACGGTTTTTTGAACGCTCGGATTAACCTTGGGTGGCAATAGTGCCTGCGTTGGTTGTACCACCGCGATTTTTTTAGGCCATTGAACCAATACATTGTCCTGCACGCTCTCTAGGGTTGCATCGGCCTGTTCAAAAAAAGGTTGGAGTTCGTTTAAGGTGACGCTTGGGAACAGTGGCGTTAAATATTTTTTAACCAGGCTAAAGGAAAGAGACTGATTGATTGTTAATCCGGAAAGATTGATTACCGGTGCATTTTCTGACCAAAACCAACTAACACTTCGATCCTCATTTCTGCAATTGTCAATGCCGACAAATACATCCCGGAGCGCATTTAAATCTCTTTGCAAGGTTCGTAGACCCACTGTAAAACCTTTATCCAGAAGCTGATCTTGGAGTATGAGTAAAGTTAATCTAATTATCGGGTAACGTGGCAGGAGATTGAGGATATGGAATTGGCGAATAATTTGATCATTCATATAAGGCGTCCTTAAATTTTAGTTCCCAAATAAATAATAACGGCAGGCGACACAATTTGTCGTTATGGCCTGTAATAATAACACAGTCAATATGCTATTTTGGAAGCGACTATAAAATTTAATAACTCATTGTTGGTATCTTTTCATTGCTTTTTAGTGCTTGGGAAAGTGCAAGTTGTTTAAAAAACTGGAGTGCAATCGCTTCAGCTATTGCCTGTAAAAACAGCTAAAGCGGTTTTACTCCCGTTGTTTGCTTAACGTAACACCCCTCTTTTTTAAAGAGGCAGACTGAATAGTGACGTTATCTTTACCGGCAATGTTACTAAGGACAAAGCCTAAGCACATACTTAATTAATAATTTTATAAAAGAGAACCGTTTATGCCCATGATTATCGAACACATTGATGCGATTGCTCGCAAATTACAGAAAAACGTATTGTGCATTACTTTTACCCCTCAAAACACTGAGGATTTTAGTAATCGAAATAGATACAACTGGAAAGAAGATACTCTTAGGAAAACGATTTGTAATTGGCTTACTGAGCAGCACATTATCTGGAAACCTTGTCATCATTTTGCAAATGAAGATTTCATGAGCCGTTATGAAGGACAAGTTTTTCTGGATGTGCCTTATGATGAAACCGATCCTTTATACCTTTTAGTTCGTGATTATTTAGAAAATCCGGATGGTAGTATGCGCTTTAAAACAGTTGGTTTTTGGCATTTACTGCTGGAACAAGCAATGACAAATGCTCATCACGATGAAGCGGGGTTTTGGGAGAAACAGGCGGAAAATTTTTAATCGGTTTTCGGAATTGTCAAAGATGATGTTCAACAATGCATAAATTTGTTGAACATCGGTGCTTAGAAGAACGCAAACGTGGAGGTTGCTTGGGACAGTTTAAAGTTCAGCCTTGCGGCTTGTCCCGCCTTAGTGGGTAGCCAATATTTCTGATTGATGATTTAGGCAGTGCTTACAGAAATTGTATTGAAGACTAGAGACTTCCGATAGAATGCATGGATACAGTTCTAACAGAGGGGGAGTCTCTATTTTTCAGTAAATATTTCCCTATAATTACTCACCAAGCACACATAAATTGTGCCGCACGGTCATTCTGAGTTTGTTTTGCCGAACAACTGACGCCCAATTTCGATACACGACTGGTGGGTCATATTGATGGGTTACCTGATTATACTGACCTTCAACGCCGGTCATAACCGCCATGGAGTTGGTGGCAGCCGCCTTAACACCATCATCCGTAGCACGTGATCCACCATAAAAATCATTACCGGGCCATGAGACATGATCCCAAGCAACGACACTGTAGAGTAAACAGTCACTATAATTATCGCCACCCTCTGAGTAATGGGCAGGGGCACAGAGTTGGGGCTTGTTTTGATTACCTTGCATAAAAGGTCTGACCAAATATGAGATTGCCCCGAATTCGCTACGTTCATTCTGACATTCCCTGAAAGGGTCGTAATACACCACTTTAATATAAGGAAGTTGACTGGCATGTTTTTGTAACAGCGCGGACAAAGCATTTTTCAGGTGTAATCCCATTTGCCCAGCAAAGGGACCTGCAAACTGACCACAACCCAAACCGGGAATGGTAATTAAAGCTTTTTTACCCGCGACTTTGACTTGATTGTTGGCGTAATGCAGGAGAGGTAGTAATCGCCGCTCATATAATGCCTGATAAGCGGTAGGATTAATTTGACCATCTTGTGTTACTTCATCCCAGTCAGCAGGTATATTGCCGGTTCCATTCCGCAATAAAGCACCAGGGATAAAAAGCAGCGTTGCCGAAAAGGGGGTCTTATGTACGTCAGGATTGCCGTGTTTACCATCATCATAAACCTCCACTGAAGTTGCTACGCCAATATCACCCAGTATCGATAATTCAGTTTGATTCCAATCCTTGCCATTACCATAGACCGCGCTTTCCGCGAAAATAAGAGGAGGTTTAGTGGCAACCAAATGTTCGATAAAAGATTCAGTATCGAGATTTTTTATATCCTTACCCAATAATTCATGCCGTAAAAACAGCCCCGATTTGCTTAAACCCATGGAAGCCAGCTCTATACGATAGGCTTCAGCTTTTTGGTAAGCGGCTGAATGCATAATAATTTTGTATGACATCATTGATTAATCCGCAGTGATAATTTACTTAAGGATACAACAACCCTATCGTTATTCAAACCGTAGGGAGAATAAATAAATACCTGACAAGACGTCACGATCCGACGCGACAGCCATTTATAATTCGTTTTAATGAACATTAATCCGGAGATCCTAACCATGAAAAGCGCATTAACGTTAACTGATTTTGAATTAGCACAAGTTTATTACTCTATTCTGGTAAGTATAGCCAGACAACAAACAACGATTACATACGGTTTATTGGTAAATACAGCAAAAGACAATTACCCTGAAATTGTTGCCGTTCAAAAGGCTATTGCCG
>JBAXUR010000054.1:0-21514 GCA_037129595.1 Methylococcaceae bacterium
TAAAAACCAATGACTGGCAACAAGTGTTGGTATTTACCAGTACCAAGCATGGTGCAAACCGACTGACTGAAAAACTCAACAAGATCAATATAAAAGCTGCCGCTATTCATGGCAATAAAAGCCAAGGCGCAAGAACCAGTGCCTTGTCTGGATTTAAAGCCGGTGAAATCAGAGTGTTGGTCGCTACTGATGTGGCGGCTCGAGGCATTGATATTGCCTTGCTCCCGCATGTGGTCAATTATGAATTGCCCCGTGCACCCGCCGATTATGTCCATAGAATTGGACGTACGGGTAGGGCCGGGGAAGAAGGGCAAGCCATCTCATTGGTCTCTCATGATGAAGTTTCTGCTTTGCGACTGGTTGAGAAATTAATTGGTGCACCGATTAAACGTGAGCAGATTGTTGGTTTTGAGGCTGCCGATGTTGCACCACCGATGCCACCGGAGCCTCCACGCGCTCCGCGCCCACCGAGAAACTCTAATCAGGCACGCAAGCCTTCAGGCAATTCAAGCAATCGACCACGATCAAGAAGTAGCGTTTAAGTCGCTATACTTTTTAAGGCTATAAACTTAAGCCGGGACAGATACCATCCCTTCAAGGGATGTTATCTGTCAAGTCGTCTCTCTATAAATTGTAAGTCCTTTTTACTATAAAAGCTGATTTTCCGGCATGAACGAGATTAATCATCAAGACATGACCAGCCTTGCTCTGCAAATTAAGCAGTGGGGGCAGGAGTTGGGCTTTCAGCAAGTCGGCATTACCGATACTGATTTATCAGATGCAGAGGCACATCTGGAAAATTGGCTGGCGAATAGTTTTCATGGCGAGATGGATTATATGCAGCGTCATGGCCTAAAGCGCAGTCGCCCTGCTTTATTACATGAGGGCACTACCCGGGTTATTTCTGTACGGATGGATTACCAGTCCGAGTCGACTGCCGCTATGAATCAGTCCTTGGCAGATCCCACGTCTGCATATATTTCACGCTATGCCTTGGGTCGTGATTATCACAAAATGATGCGTAATCGCTTGCAAAAGCTTGCTGATAAAATACACGCCAACGTCTCTTCATTCTTGCAACAACCGCAATTCAATTTAGGAATGCGGGCTTTTGTTGACAGTGCGCCTGTTTTGGAAAAAGCCTTGGCCGAAAAAGCGGGTTTAGGCTGGATAGGCAAACATTCCAATTTAATCAACCGCAAAGCTGGTTCGTGGTTTTTTTTAGGCGAGATTTTTATTGATTTACCTTTGCCCGTTGATAACCCGACCACCGCTCATTGTGGAGGATGTACTGCTTGTCTTGATGTATGTCCAACTCAGGCAATAGTTGCACCTTATCAAGTTGACGCTCGGCGTTGCGTCTCTTATTTAACCATTGAACTACATGGATCAATTCCTGAAGAGTTTAGACCATTAATAGGTAATCGTATTTATGGTTGTGATGACTGCCAGATTATTTGTCCCTGGAATCGCTTTGCCAAACTAACGGCTGAAGCAGACTTTAATCCCCGTCAGCAACTGAATACCCAGCAATTGCTGGATGTCTTTGCCTGGAGTGAAGATACTTTTTTAACAAAAACCGAAGGTTCGGCAATACGGCGGATTGGTCATGATCGCTGGCTTAGAAACACTGCCGTAGCGCTGGGCAATGCACCGGTATCACCGCTTATTATTGAAGCTTTAACACCGCAGCTTAACCATCCTTCTGAAATGGTTAGAGAACATGTGCAATGGGCATTAGATCAACATACCCGGAATCTTGATGCCATTTAACAAAGCGTAATCCTTTGGCGAATAAGCTTAACGTCATCCGCCAAAGGTGGCTTGATTTTTTTATAAAACCGGTGATTTATGCAATTTTAATGCGCAGTATCATGATGCCATTTCGGCATTAAAATAATACTGTTAGGAAGCAGTCCCTGTTTTTTTAGAGTATCAATACTGGCGACTGTTTCAAAAGTAGTCATGTCAATGACGGTCAAAGAACCGTCATTCATATCCGGAAGATTTAAAAAATTGTTCTCCACGATGGCATAATGCTCGTCTGGTGAAAATACGACATGATGAGCGCCAGCGGCAGTCGGAATAGACTTTAGTAATATCGGTTTCAATGCCGATTGACTGATATCAAAGACATTAAGATGACCGGGGTTGGCTGTAGTGATATACATGCGGTCATTCTTTTCGTTGAAGTAAATTTCCAGCGGTACGTTCTGTGTCGCATGATTAAATTCGTAGGCTTGTGCAAAGTCAAATGCCTTGCTGTCGGAATTCCACAAGCCTGTCCAAAGTGTGCCGCCGAACATGGTGGTTATATAAGCCATAGGCGGATTTGCCTCGGGCAGAAAAACCGCTTCTACTGTCGCTACCCCAGAAGGCGAAGGCTTGTCAGATAGTTTGTGGGTAGATAACACTTTACCGCTACCGGCTTCGATGACGGTTACCGTTTCGCCTGGATCGCCCAGATCAGAAGGACGTACGGTACTGGTCACCATAATGCGGTCAATATCCTCTTGCAGGCCAATACCATGCGGATAACGAATAAATTGGGTCTTGGAATCTGCGGCTATAACCTGGGTTGGCTGGTCAGTTTGGGCATTTCCAACAATGACATTACTGCTACCCATACAGGTCAAGTGCCAGGTTTTGTTGTCATTAGAAAACACCATATCTTCACTCACTTGGCAGGCAGGGATATCTATTTTTTTGATGTGGTAGGGAACATGGTTCATGTCCATAACATGAAGTGCGCCATTTCCTAAAGAAGTAATATAGGCTTTGCTAAGGTCTTTGTTGTAAAAAATGTGATGAGCAACCAAATCGCCCGGCAAAGGAATATCGTTTAAAATTTTGCCAAAATTTTTAGAGGCCGGATCAACGTCCATAATTGCTATCCCCTCGCGTCTTGGCGTTTCAGGCTTACTTTCATAATTAACCATTGCTAATATTTCTGCATGTCCTGTTATCGGAATCAGTGCTAAAAAAGCTATCCAGGTCAACATGATTTTTGTTTTATTCATTTTTTTATCCTCTTTTTTTGCGGTAAAAGTACCAACAATCTTAATAGCCTGTCGTTGTATTTTGTATTATTCACCCATGCCAAACCATTGTAGTCGTGGTTGGTATAAGTTGTATTCGTGCAGTAGTAGAATCGGTCATAATTTTAATTTCGGGAATTATAATGAGCCCCGAGATAATTGTTAATATTTAAAACGACCGGTCATCTCGGTTTTTATGATAACATATAGTTTACAAAAATCACCTAATATATTTGGCTCTATGTGATTTACAGTGAGTAACACATAATTAAAAATGTAAGCAGGTCATAAGAAGAATTGATATTACAACAAGTCCCAGAGCCGTCATTCCGGCATGGATCGCCGGAATCCAGTTGCCATGGATGGCACTTACAAAGCATACAACTAGCTAATTTATAGTTTAATTTTAATAAATTCTATGCGATGTAGATTAGTACATCCTTGTACACTGGATCCCGGCAGTCCATGCCGGGATGACGGCTTGAACGTTTTGAGCGTGTATAAGATTTGTGTTTATCGGTATTTTTTATTATTTACCCACTACTATTCACATAGAGCCATATATTTTGGTCACCTGTTTAGAGTATAAAATTAGTTGATCCGCGAAAGCACAAAAATCCGAAACTATTTATAGATATTTTGATTGGTAAGTCGTTGATTAAATAGTGATCTGCACGGAATTTTAGGCCGCTGCCATCAACATTGATGAATTGAGGCTTTTAGATTTAGAGGGGGTTATGAAGAATGTTCACGACACAGTTCGCCGCTGTAATTTTAAAATCCCCTAACTCCTCAATGTCGTTAAGTTAAGCATACAACTGAAGTAAAACAGCTTTAGCAGTTTTTACAGGCCATAGCTTAATCGATTGCACTTCCGTTTTTTAAACAACTTGCGCTTAAATTAACGGCATTGCTTAACTCCCCCTTTGTCAGCGTGGAGAATAAAATGTCTAACGTTTTTTATTTTGTGCGCGTTATTAGTGAGGATAAAAGAGATATGTTTTGTCAGCTATCAGTAGGCCGTAGTCTATGAATTTTAATTCAAAATATAGGTGCCGTATGGCCTACAGTGATTTTTATTACTTTACTATTTTAAAATGGTTTGCAAGGTTTTCCGTGCTTTTTCAAACTCAAATTGTTTTATTTGTTGTGTAAATTCTTCACAGGCGTCGCCAAATAAGGTTTGTAGAGATGCCGCATGCGTTTCAAATAATGGGATGGCCGCAGTGTTACTCTGTGCAAGTAGAGTATCGAGTTCCTTAAGAACCGTTTTCAGGGTTTCCTGATCTGGTGGCGGAGTGTTCGGTGGCGTCGGACTTGTGGGTATGGTCGGCAACGCGGCCGCAATGTCAATCAGCTCAAGACTGATGTTATTAATTTCAGTGTCGATAGCGTCGCTTTGAATGTCCTTATATTGGCTTTCCCGTAATAACTCTTCCAATCGTTTCGCCATGGTGGCCAGGTTATCAATTCCCAGTGTTGCGGCAGAGCCTTTAAGTGAATGAACCAGACGTTTGGCTGTTGTGTGATCGCCTTTTTCAAGGCTTGCGGTCAGTGCTGTCATATCATGAGCGTGGGATGCGATAAAAAGATTTAGCAATTCCAGAAATTTTTCGGCATTGCCACCCAGTAATGACTGGCAATACGGTATGTTTAATCCCGGCACTTTTGCCATTAACACCCAAGCGGCTTCGGTAGCCGTTTTCCGCACCTGCATTTGTTCTGTAATAGGCGTGTCGTTGTCTATTACAGCCCCATCGGGCTTTCGATTAGCGTCATCAGGCACGTTTGTTACTCTGGGCGACAACCATTTCAGAAGAGTTGAATAAAGCAATTCCGGCTTCAGGGGTTTGGTAAGAAAGTCGTTCATGCCCGCTTCGGCACAAGCGCGGCGCTCTTCGGTGAAGGCATTGGCGGTTAAGGCCACAATCGGTGTGGTTTCCCAGTCGGGTAAGGTACGGATGGCGCGGGTGGCTTCCAGTCCGTCCATATTGGGCATCTGCATGTCCATCAAGATTAAATCATACCGATTGATTTTGGCCTTTTCCACGGCTTCCAAGCCATCTTTAGCCGTTTCTACTATCAAACCCACACTGCTCAGAATAGCCATAATCACTTCACTAATAATGGCATTGTCTTCTACCAGCAAAAGTTTTGCTCTTTGGTAACTTTCGCGTAAGTGCCTCTCTGCATTTTCTAAATTCGTGGCGGTGAAAACAGCGGACATACTACTGGCATGACTGCGTTGTAGTCTGGCGGTAAACCAGAAAGTGCTGCCCAATCCCAGTGTGCTGTCAACGCCGACTTTTCCGCCCATCAGTTGCACCAGTCGTCGGGTGATAGGGAGTCCGAGGCCGGTACCGCCGTATTTACTCGTGTTTATTTGTTCAAAGGGCAGGAACAGGTTAGCCATCTTGTCAGGTGGAATACCGATGCCGGTATCTTCGACTTCAAAACGCACCACCAATTCGTCACTCTTGTCCTCCAGTAATTTCGCACGCAAGATGATGGAGCCCTGCTCGGTAAACTTGACAGCGTTACCCGCATAATTAAGTAAAGCCTGGCGCAAACGTATAGGGTCACCGCGTAAACACAGGGGAACGTTATCGCCATCAACCTGAATAGAAAGCCCTTTGTTTTGCGCGGATTCGTCGATAATAAATCTGACATTATCAAGTATTTCCGAGAGCTTGAAGTCGGTGCTATCCAGTTCGAGTTTGCCTGCTTCAATTTTTGACATGTCGAGAACGTCGTTAATGATGGATAGCAGATGATTGGCGGCGGTATCAATCTTGCATAGTCGTTCTACTTGCTCAGGTGTCTGTTCGGTGCGGCGCAGTAGATAGGCGAGGCCAATGATGGCCGTCATCGGAGTGCGAATCTCGTGACTCATTTTGGCAAGGAAACTACTTTTGGCAAGATTTGCAGCTTCGGCGGCTTTCTTGGCTTTGATTAAATCGGCGGTGCGTGAGGATACCAACTGCTCAAGGTGATAACGATGCTGTTCAAGTTCAATTTCGGCTTTTTTGCGCGCACTGATGTCACTGAGTACAACTCGACATAAGGGTTCACGGTTATAGCTCTGCACGGCGGTCTCCGTCAGCTGCACCCAAAATTGCTTGCCGTCAGGCTTTACCATGCGCAACTCGCAGGTTTGTGGTTTACCGGATTGAAAGAGTTGTTTACGGTGCAGGTAGAAAATATCTTGATCATCTTTAAAGATGAAGCGAAAGAGCGGTTGCTTAAGCAGGGTCCAACGAGCTACGCCCAGTAAGGTAGAGGCGGTGAGGTTGGTTTCCAGGATCAGGCTCTGTTCATTAAGGGTGCAATAGCCTACCGGTGCCAGATCATAGAGGTCGAAATAGCGCTCTCGTGAAGCATCCAGTTCCACATGTGTCCGTTGAAGTTCTTGATTTTGCATTTCCAGTTCAATCTGATGAACTTTTAACTCATGAAGCATTTGCTGGATTGCTTCGGGTGTCATTGTTTTTAAGGCTTCCAGTGACTGCGCAGCGCTTGCATACGATATTTTTTCAGCTTGCCGACGAAGAGTCAACGCTGAACTTTCTGATAAGTCATCCTCATCAAGTTGTTTAGTCATGTTGAGCATTGTTAGGTTTGTTTATTAAATTAAACATAGCTTCTTTTGTCCGTTCGTTGGTTGCAATGGCATACATCTCTCCGGTTTCATTCCTTAAAGCAGTGGCAGTCATCCATACTTCTAATATAGTGCCTTCTCGTGTTAGCCGCTGAGTACAGTAGGGTTTCATAATTTCAGCCAGGCTAAGCTGATGGACTTTTGCTAACTCATCCTCTCTCAGTGCTTCAGGGATTCGATCACGCACGTTCATTTGCAGTGCTTCGTTTTCACTCCAGCCATACATTCTTACAGCGCCAGGATTCCAGGCCAGAATGCGGCCGTTGAGATCTTGCATGGTGATGGCATCGTTTGCATCACGAACAACGACTGCCAGACGAAGCATTTGATTGGCATTTTCCAACGCCTCTCGTGTACGCATAGTTTCTGTGATGTCAACAAAAGTGATTACTGCACCATCTATTATGTTTTCGAGGGTACGGTATGGCAATATACGCATGGTGTACCACTTGCCAGCCAAAGACTGCACATCAGTCTCTTTGGGGATCAGGGTACTCAGCACCTCTTGAATGTCCGTAACCAGTCTGTAATAGTTCTGCAGGTTATAGGCAATGTGACTCACGGGTCTGCCGATATCGCTCAGGATTAGGTTGATGATCTCGCTAGCAGCACTGGTAAAGCGCACTACACGCATATTTAAGTCTACAAAAACGGTGCCGATACCTGTGCCTGCCATCAGATTGATCATGTCGTTATTGATACGTGACAAATCTATGACCTTGAGTTGCTGTTCGGTATTGACCGTAGATAACTCTTCGTTGATAGATTGTAATTCTTCCTTGGCAGTTTCCAATTCTTCGTTGGTGGATTGCAATTCTTCGATATTGGATTGCAGTTCTTCGTTTGTGGACTTGAGTTCTTCGTTGGCTGTGCTCAATTCCTCGTTGGTCGTTAGGAGGTGTTCTTCCTTGGCTAGAAAGGCTTGTTCAAGGGCTTCGATGCGTGGGTCTCCACCGGCCTGTCCGGCCTGTCCGGCCTGTCCGGCATCTTCCTCCAAGATGACCAGATAAAACGGTTCATCAGAAGGCAAGGGGTGATTAAGTATTATCGGCTTGATGGTCAGATTAATCACAGCAATATGGTTATTCGTTTTAACCCGAAGACCGTGGCAGTGAACAATGTTGCGGGTACTTACCGCCTTGAACAGGCTGGTCGTTAGGCCTATTCGCAGTCCATCGCGGGCCATTTTAAGAATGTTGTTTAAGCCGGATTCTCCAGCAGTCGGTTCCAGGTACATTCCGGTGCGTCCGTGTAGGTAGAGAATGTCACCCAGTTGGTTCACCAGTGCGCCAGCTGGGGCGATCTGCAATAATAGCGCCTGTTCGGTGAGTTCGCGCAGGGGTAGTTTTACAGGAGCTGTTTTTTTGTCGGTGCTTCGAGCAAAGTTTGTATCCATAAGCAGCGAAAATCGAGCCAGGTTTGCCCGCTGGTTACCATGAAAATTCTCTTTGCGCTGATACAGTTTTGCTTTGCGGTTAAGCACAACAAATAGATCGTTTAAGTCGCCTATGCTTTCTGAGCTGCCTAAAAACATTATACCGTCTGGGTTAAGGGCATAATGGAATAGCTGCATAAGCTTTTCCTGTAGTCCTTTTCCCATATAAATTAACAGATTGCGGCAGCTTATAAAGTCAATTTTTGAGAAAGGCGGATCTTTGATTACATTTTGCTCGGAAAAAATCATCATGTCGCGGATGTTTTTATTGATGCGATAGGCGCTGCCGTCAGCCTCGGTTTTAAAAAAATGCTTCAACCGATCGGGCGACACGTCAATAGCGATGCTCGAAGGATAGAGACCGGCACGAGCTGTGGCAATTGACTGACTGTCGATGTCGGTGGCGAAGATCTGCACAGTGTAGCTTGTATTAAGCATATCTATCTGCTCTTGCAAGAGCATGGCGATGGAGTAGGCTTCTTCACCGGTGGAGCATCCCGGTATCCAGACGCGGATGCTTGAGCCAGGCTGCTTGTCGACAAACAACAGTGGAATAATCTCTTGTTTAAGCGCCAAGAATGAATCAGGATCACGGAAAAAATTGGTCACTCCGATCAACAGGTCACGAAATAGCGCATGTACCTCGGTTGGATTTTGTTGCAGATATTTGACGTAATTATCTAGCATATTAATTTGATTAACAGCCATGCGCCGCTCGATCCGTCGATTGATGGTGTTTAGCTTGTACTGGGAGAAGTCGTGTCCGGTCTGGGCACGCACCAGAATAAATATCTTTTGTAATGAGTTTTCGGATTTATCTTTTGATACAGTCGTGGTTTGAAAGGATTTGTCGTAGGCTAGTTTGGCATAGGCAATAAGTTGGGCGGGCATTTCGGCAGGTGGTAGTTCAAAGTCCACCGTGCCGGTGGCGATGGCGTTGCGTGGCATGGCATCGAATTCGGTAGATTCGGGCTTTTGCGCCATAACAATACCACCTTCTCCCTTGATAACTCGAACGCCCAAGGCACCATCACTACCCGTGCCGGAGAGCACGATACCTATTGCGCGTTCGCGTTGATCCTGGGCTAGCGACCGGAAGAAAAAGTCTATTGGCAGGCGTAGTCCTCGATGCGCTGTAGGCTCCAGTAATTGCAGGGTGCCGTTTATAAACGCCATATCGCAGTTGGGCGGAATAATGTAGACGCAGTTGGGTTTTACCGTCATGCCGTCTTCAACTTCAATGACGGGCATGCGGGTGCAGTGTTGAATAAGTTCGGTGAGCAAGCTTTTGTGGTCTGGAGCCAAGTGCTGAACCAGAATAAAGGCCATGTCGGGGTCAATGTCGGTGGGCATGCCGGAAAAGAACGCCTCAAAAGCAGCCAAGCCCCCAGCCGAGGCACCTATGCCGACAATCGGAAAATTGCTGGGAGACGTTGTCCTCGACTGCGATTCTTTGTTTACGGCATTGTTGGCTTCCTGCAGGACGTTTATTTTGCTAGGTTCCTGAGCTTTTGCCTCATTTGTTAGTTGTTTTTTATGTGTCATTATAATAGTATCCTGGTCGGATAAAGGGTGTTAGTTTGTCCACCTTGGGTGGGCTATCAGTGCAGCATCAAGGTGTTGTTTGGCAATAGCGACAAAATCGTCAAAGCCTTCAAGAAATGCATCAACCAGATCGGGATCGAAGTGCTTGCCGCGTTCGGCGGTGATGATGTCACGGGCTTTTTTGAAGGGTATTGCCTGCTTGTAGGAGCGTGGTGAGATCAGGGCATTGAAGACGTCGGCGACGGCCATCAGGCGTGCGGAAACGGGAATCGCATTCCCTGACAAACCATCAGGATAGCCGCTGCCATCCCATTTTTCATGGTGCCAGTGAGCGATTTCTTTGGCGGCCGAAAGAAATACCATGCGTGTCTCAATGTCATGTTCTGCTTGTTTGATGTCACGTTCCGCCTGTTCAATGGCGTCGCTGCCCAGCTTGGCATGGGTCTGCATAATAGCCCATTCATCGGTCGTAAGCCTGCCGGGTTTGAGCAGTATGTGATCGGGAATGCCGACCTTGCCGATGTCATGCAGCGGTGCTGACCGGGCTAGCATGTCAATGTAGCTTTCGGTAAGAGTGGCTGCAAAGCGGGGATGGCGAGCTAATCCCGTCGCCAGTCGTTGCACATAACCTTGGGTGCGCAAAATATGGTTGCCGGTTTCCGGGTCGCGTATTTCGGCCAGATGCGCCAGCGCCCGAATGCTGATGTGCTGGATGAGATTATTTTCCTTCATGCGCAGGGCAACTTGTGCCTTAAGGGTGGCTTCTTGATCTTTCATCCAGTCACGCGCCAGCTTTGCTTCCAGTTGGGTATTAACCCGTGCCAATACCAAAGGTGGGCTAATCGGCTTGGTAATGTAATCAGCGGCACCCAGTTGCAAGCCACGTTCCTCGTCACGGGTATCAGTCATGGCGGTGAGGAAAATAACCGGTATATCTTGTGTATCGGGGTCGTCGCGCAGATGGGTAATGACTTCGAAACCATTCATGTTTGGCATCATCACATCAAGTAAAATCAGGTCGGGTTTAGGCTGGTTGCCTGCTATACGTAATCCCGCCAGTCCTGATGTTGCTGCCAACACACGGTATGTTGGTTGTAACAGTTCACTTAATAGACTTAGACTTTCGGATGCATCATCAATAATTAAAATGGTGGCGTTGGTTTCGCTAGACATGCGATATTGACCTCTAAAGTTGCTAACGGGTAGTCTAAACCTTTTAATACTTATAAAAAACTTTTATTTGAGGTTTAAGCCCAAGGCAGCATTTGGAAAATAGTGCTTTTTTATAAGCTAACTTAATGCGCGAAAGATCTGGTAGATTTTATAAAAAAGAGTTGTTCAGGGTTGTCTACAGTTGGCGTGAATAATCCGTCTATCTGAAAGGGGCGGTTTGTTCGATTTCTTCAGAATCAAACCGGTAACTGTCGGCGCTGTATTGCAGATCCAGTCATTCCAATGTTAGCTGGTGCCCGCATTGGAATAGACG
Organism: Methylococcaceae bacterium; assembly: GCA_037129595.1. GTDB lineage: Bacteria > Pseudomonadota > Gammaproteobacteria > Methylococcales > Methylomonadaceae > Methylobacter_C. Next base: position 11,163 of record JBAXUR010000054.1, read on the forward strand.
GAAAAGCAATGTATCTGTTTTCATGGGTTATTTTGTAATGACCCTTAGCTTTTAAGGGAGAAATCGGGATTGCTTTCGTAGCATTGAACCGTGAAAAAACTTTTAAAATACGGCATAAAACTGATGGTAATGGGGATTGAATAAAAACAATAAATGGCAGCCGCTTCACCGGTTGATACACCCAGTAGCCATTGAGGCATAAATAAAGTCATTAGCGCCATAAAGCAATGGTAACAGGAGATTTTCCAGTTGTTTTTCCAGAGAAAACCACTCAATGCCAACGCAAATAATGAGCCGTGGGTAACCAAGGTTCCGAACGCACTTGATATACGATAGCCGATATGATAAGTACCCATAAATAAACAGGAAACCATATTGCCAATAAAATTAGGCGTCGCATTAAGAATTTGCAGGTTATTGGGCAGAAAAGAGCAAATCAGGAATAAAAAGCTTAGTGACGCTCCAATTAGGGTTGCTTGTTTAAGGGCGGATTTATCAGAGGAGTAAGTGGCCAGTGCCGGCATAATGGCGACTGCTTGAAGGGCGATATGATAAGTGGACATCTCACTTAAATAAAAATTGGTGCCGTAGCCGCATTGATCAGCAACCGGGTAGGCAAAATATTGAATAAACTCCATGAGTGAAAAATGGAAAATGGCATAAGCTCTCGCGAACCGCACCCAAAAAGCTTCGGTTTTATCAATAAAAGTCACGCCTGAAGCCGCAAATCCTATAAGACCTAGCCCCAGCGACATATCAGCACTAAAACACATTATTTTTACCTAAAAATTAACTAGTATAATAAAAAAAACCATTAAGACAATAATAAAGTGAGTCGGGTCTGTCAAAAGCCCCTTGGTATATTTGGTACAGGGTGTAATAAATAAAGCTGAATACACTCAATATGAATCTACAAATAGTTTTAAATAAATAATGATTTTAATCAAGAAAAATTAATTCATTTAAATGGGTTGCTGGCATTAAATTAAGTTTTGTAGGAGTAAACCATGCTTGTGGGCACGGTCGATCAATTTAGTTATTATGTCGTAGACAAGGTAAACTGATAAATTCCGATTGGGTGAGGGAAGTCGATATATAAGGTGCTAAAAGCCAAAGCTTGCGTTTTTAAATAAGACGCGGAATATCCATGCTGAATGGGGCTACGAACAGGGCTTTAAGTTGTCTCCCGTGTAATAAACATGCCTTGTTACATAAGCATTTCAGGTGCTTGATGAATAAAGACAATGACTATCAGGGCATTGTCGATTAAAATAGCCAAGATTTTTAAACTGCCAATCAGTTATCTTCTGAATACCATACCTTCTAAATGACAAAATACATTTTCATTACCGGCGGTGTTGTTTCATCGCTAGGCAAGGGCATTGCTGCATCGTCGCTTGCCGCCATTCTTGAGGCCCGAGGTCTCAAGGTCACTATGACCAAGCTGGATCCCTACATTAATCTTGATCCGGGCACTATGAGCCCTTTTCAACACGGTGAAGTATTTGTCACTGAAGATGGTGCAGAAACTGACCTTGATTTAGGCCATTATGAACGGTTTCTTAAAACCACGATGGCCAAAAAGAATAATTTCACCGCAGGTCAGGTTTATGACAGCGTTTTGCGTAGCGAGCGTAAAGGTGACTATTTAGGCGCTACCGTTCAGGTTATTCCGCATATTACCGATGAAATAAAGCGCCGCGTTTATCTAAGCGCTGAAGGCATGGATGTTGCTTTAATTGAGATTGGCGGTACTGTCGGTGATATTGAATCATTGCCATTTATGGAAGCCATCCGGCAAATGCGTTTCGAACTGGGTGCAGAAAGGTCGCTGTTTATTCATCTAACACTGGTGCCTTATATTCGTTCCGCTGGCGAAATCAAAACCAAGCCTACTCAGCATTCAGTAAAAGAATTGCGTGCGATTGGTATCCAGCCGGATATTTTGATTTGTCGTTCTGAGCGTCCTGTGCCACTAGCCGAGCGCCGAAAAATTGCCTTGTTTACCAATGTAGAAGAAAAAGCGGTTATTTCTGCGATCGATGCCGACTCTATTTATCGGATTCCGTTGCTACTGCATGAGCAAGGTCTGGATGATATTGTTGTCAGCAAGTTGAGACTTAATGCTTTGCCGGCAGATTTAACGGAATGGAAGACTGTTATTGAAGCTCTGACCCATCCGGTTAAGGAAGTGACTATTGCCATTGTCGGCAAGTATGTTGATCATTCTGATGCTTATAAGTCTCTAAATGAAGCGCTGATTCATGCCGGTATTTCTACCCGTACCAAGGTCAATATTAACTATATTGATTCAGAGCTTATAGAGGACGAAGGTGTTGCCCGTCTGAAAAATGTTGATGCGATTTTGGTGCCGGGTGGTTTTGGTGAGCGTGGCGTGGAAGGTAAAATTGCCACAGTTCGCTATGCCCGCGAAAATAAAATCCCGTATCTGGGTATTTGTTTGGGGATGCAGGTTGCGGTCATTGAATTTGCCCGCGATGTTGCAGGTCTGGAAGGTGCGCATAGTACAGAATTTTTGCCTAAATCACCGCATCCTGTTATCGGGTTGATTACCGAGTGGTGGGCTGAAAGTGGTCAACTGGAAACGCGCGACGAAAATACTGAGTTGGGTGGTTCCATGCGCTTGGGTGGACAAAAATGCCGATTACAAAATGATTCATTGGCTTTTCAGCTTTATCAGAAAGATGTGATTACCGAACGGCATCGTCATCGTTATGAGTTTAATAATTCATATATTGAAAAGCTCGAAAAGGCCGGTATGCGCTTTTCCGGCAAATCAATTGACGGGCGCTTGGTTGAAGTCATCGAATTACCTGATCATCCGTGGTTTTTAGCGTGTCAGTTCCATCCTGAATTTACCTCAACGCCCAGAAAAGGACATCCCTTGTTTTCCGGATTTGTCGTTGCAGCATCACAAAATAAAAAGGTAACAACGTAATGAAATTATGTGGTTTTGAAGTTGGATTAGATCAGCCGTTTTTTTTAATCGCCGGCCCTTGTGTGATTGAAAGCGAGCAGTTGGCACTGGATACAGCGGGTTATCTTAAAGAATTAACAACCGCATTAAACATCCCGTTTATTTATAAATCATCGTTTGATAAAGCCAATCGCTCGTCACACGAAAGTTTTAGAGGTTTGGGGATAGAGAAAGGCCTGGAAATACTGGAAAAAGTTAAGCAACAAATTGGTGTTCCGGTGTTAACTGATGTCCATGAAGACACGCCATTAGCAGAAGTTGCCAGCGTGGTTGATGTCATGCAAACACCGGCTTTTTTATGTCGTCAAACCAATTTTATTCAGCAGGTCGCCTCACAAGGCATACCGGTTAATATCAAGAAAGGCCAGTTTCTTGCGCCTTGGGATATGGTGCATGTCGCCAATAAAGCCAAAGCCACCGGCAATCAGCATATTATGGTCTGTGAGCGCGGCGTGTCTTTTGGTTATAACAACCTGGTTTCCGACATGCGCTCGTTAGCCGTGATGAGAGATACCCATTGCCCCGTGGTTTTTGATGCGACTCATTCCGTACAATTGCCCGGTGGACAAGGTACTTGCTCAGGCGGACAGCGTGAATTTGTGCCGGTGTTGGCCAGAGCCGCCATCGCTGTAGGCGTTGCCGGATTATTTATGGAAACCCATCCTAATCCAGCAGAAGCTAAAAGTGACGGACCCAATGCTTGGCCGATGTATAGAATGCAAGAATTATTAGAAGTTTTATTAACTATCGATCAGGCCGTAAAAGCGAAAAGTCTGATAGAAACAACACTATAGGAAAGATGATGGCCGCAATAATAGATATTCGTGCAAGAGAAATTTTAGATTCACGCGGTAATCCAACTTTGGAAGCTGATGTTGTTTTGGCATCCGGCGTTGTCGGCAGTGCAATGGTACCGTCCGGTGCTTCAACCGGTGAGCGCGAAGCCATTGAGTTGCGTGACGGCGATAAATCCCGTTACCTGGGTAAAGGCGTATTAAACGCTGTTAATAACGTAAGAACCGAGATTCGTGATGCGGTTATCGGTTTGGATGTTAATGATCAGGAAGGTCTGGATAAGGCAATGATCGCTCTGGACGGCACTGATACCAAAGCTCGTTTGGGTGCCAATGCGTTGTTGGCTGTTTCTATGGCAGCCGCTCATGCAGCGTCAAAAGAAGCTGGGCAACCTTTGTACCGTCACTTGAACAAGTCCGGTGAATTTATTTTACCGGTTCCGATGATGAACATCATCAACGGCGGTTCACATGCTGACAACAGCGTAGATTTGCAAGAATTTATGATTTTGCCTGTCGGTGCTCCGACTTTCCGTGAAGCGATTCGTTATGGCGCAGAAGTATTTCATAACTTAAGCAAAGTATTAAAAGCCAAAGGCTTGGCGACTACCGTCGGTGATGAAGGCGGTTTTGCCCCTAATCTTTCTTCAAACGAAGAAGCGATCAGCGTTATTTTGCAAGCCATAGAGTTGGCCGGTTACAAACCGGGTGTCGATATTTACTTGGGTCTGGATGCCGCTGCCTCTGAATACTACTCAGACGGTATTTATGATTTGGCCTCTGAAAGCAAAACTTACAACTCAGAACAAATGGCTGATTTCTTTGTTGATTGGGTTGATCGTTACCCCATTATCAGCATTGAAGATGGTTTTGACGAAAATGATTGGGATGGCTGGAAACTGATCACTGAAAAGTTGGGTGGACGTATTCAGTTGGTGGGTGATGATTTATTTGTGACTAACCCCAAAATTCTGCAAAAAGGCATTGACAGGGATATTGCTAATTCAATCCTGATTAAAGTCAACCAAATCGGCACCTTGACTGAAACGTTTGCGGCGATTGATATGGCTCATAAAGCGTCTTACACAGCGGTTATGTCACATCGCTCAGGCGAAACTGAAGACGTTACTATTGCTGATTTAGCGGTAGCAACGGGTACGGGTCAAATTAAAACCGGTTCATTAAGCCGTTCTGACCGTGTTGCCAAATACAATCGTTTGATGAAAATTGAAGAAGAATTAGGTAGTTTAGCTAAATACGCAGGTCGTAGCGCATTTAGAATGCTTTAAAACTTTTAAGGCACACGGTAAAAGGCACAAGGTTTAAAAATCTTGCGCCTTTGGCCTGATGGATTTTACTTTAAAACTATGAAATATCTTCTTTTAATCATTACGTTGTTGATTATTCTCCTGCAATACCGGTTATGGCAGGGCGATGGTGGTATTGCAGAGATAACAGCACTTCAACTGCGACTTGATGACCTTAAGGAGCAGGTAGAAGAAAAAAAGGAACGTAATGAAACGCTTTATGCCGAAGTAGAGGACTTAAGAAAAGGACAGGAAGCACTGGAAGAAAGAGCCAGGGATGAATTAGGGATGATGCGGGAAGGCGAGACTTTTTTTCAGGTTCTTGAATAAGGTTAAGAGCAGGTTAAAGGCGCAAGGCTAAAGGTGGAAAAAACACGTTTAGCCTTGCGCCTTTTCTTTTTCATGGGTACTATCGGACGCGTGAAAAGGCATAAGGTAACTCGCAATAAATAACACCCGCCAAGTTTCGCAATGCTACTGTTTAGCTGGGTAGGGTGCGCATCGCGCACCACAACCATGCCAGAGAAAGAATTCTAATCACGCTACAGGTAGAAAAAACAATAGATTGTGGTGCAAATAAAACCGTTTAGTATTTGCGGTTTTAGGTGCGCGATGCGCACCTTAACACTGACGCTTGTCGTCGACAACAGCGTATTAAAAATAACGCCATTATATTGAAAATAAAGAGATTGTTATGAAAATTATAATGATATTGACTGAAGCTTTAAGCCTGTTTAAAAGTCTGCTCAATGATTTGAGTGAGAAACGAGCTCTGGTTTATTTACTCACGCTGGCTTTTGCAGTGACTATTGCTTCCGGTTTTATGCTTTATATGATTGATCCTAATATCCACTCGCTGTTTGACGGGATATGGTCGGCCTGGGTCACCATGACGCATGTGGGTTTTGGTGACGTAGTGCCAACCTCGTTTTTGGGACGGTTGTTGTCGGCTGCACTGATATTATTCGGGCTGGCTTTATTTTCAATGTTTACCGCAATAGTGTCGGTGACGCTAATCGGTAAAAATAGGGATAGTTGGGATCAGAATGTGCGACAAATTGAGCAGGACACGAGTCGTATCGAGGTTGAAGAAAATAAGATTCTTCAAGAATTGGCTCGGTTACATAAGCGCATGACCGCGCTGGAAAAAAAGTTGTCATCGGGTGCCGGAAAAAATAACTCATAGTTTTATAGTTGTTTACCGGACACTTGTGAATAGCATCTCAGAATGTCAGGCGAGTCAATCAATGTATTGGAGTCCTAAATGTTAAAGTTTTTTTTAGCGATCATTGTTTTTTTAGTGGCATTGTCTTTGTTCCTGGCTATGAGTGTGGGTGTGGCTTTTTGCTTGGTATGGCTGTTTCCGGCTATTTCTTTTGAAATAGGCGTTTTGATTGGAACGGTTAGCCTTAGTATGATGTGTTATCTTTTTATGGTGAGGACAAGTGCAGAACCTGGCATGGATTCGTTCTCTACAGAAGACGAAATTTTTGATAAAATTTATGATGAAATTGATCTTAATAACGTCATACTGCCACGATCAACACGAAGCAGAAGAAAAAGGCGTTAATGGTCGCACTTTATCCTGTATTCCGGCTTTGTTCTCCCACGCTCTGTAAAGCTACCTTTTAGCTTGACCCTCTAACTTTTCTTACACATGACCCATTCAATAAAATTTTGGGCTGTTGTTCCGGCGGCCGGTGTTGGCAAACGCATGAACGCAGACCGACCCAAACAATATCTGGAACTTGCCGGTAAAACAGTCATCGAGCATACCTTGCTGCGCTTGTTAAAAGCGGATGTTTTTACGGCCGTTGCCGTCGCAATTTCGAAAGAAGATCCTTACTGGCCTGAGCTTGACGTGTCAACTCATCAACAGGTCATCACTGCCGCAGGTGGCAAAGAGCGTTCAGATTCGGTGCTGTCAGCATTAAAATCGATACGCACATTAGCTTCGGATAATGACTGGGTACTGGTGCATGATGCGGCCAGACCCTGCATTACGACGACCGATATACATCATCTTATAGCCTCGTTGGTCAATGATGACGTCGGTGGCATTCTTGCTTTATCGTCACACGATACGTTAAAAAATGTACAGGGTAACGGTATCGTCGGCACCTTGGATCGACGTCATATCTGGCGGGCGTTAACGCCGCAGATGTTTCGTTATGGCTTGTTAAAAAGTGCACTGGAAGCGGCGGAAGGCAATCCAGCCATAACCGATGAAGCCAGCGCCCTCGAATTACAAGGCTTGCAACCCAAAATCGTTGAAGGTCGTCCTGATAATATAAAAATTACCCGACCCGAAGACTTGGCATTAGCGCAATTTTATATGGAGCATCAAAATGATTAGAGTAGGCATGGGCTATGATGTACACCGCTTTAAAGACGGCGGTGATGTGATACTGGGCGGCGTCAAAATAGACTATGAGCAAGGTCTGGAAGCGCATTCCGATGGCGATGTCGTGCTGCATGCTTTATGTGATGCCTTGCTGGGTGCAGCGGCTTTAGGTGATATAGGCAAACATTTTCCTGATACCGATCCTGAATTTAAAGGTGCGGATAGCCGGGTGTTGTTGCGGCATGTTTACGGCATCGTTCAGGATAAAGGTTATCAGCTGGTTAATGCCGATATGACTATCATTGCCCAAGCCCCTAAAATGGCACCGCATATTGTTGCGATGTGTCAAAACATTGCCGATGATTTAAACGTGGACGTTGATTGTATTAATGTAAAAGCCACCACCACAGAAAAGCTGGGCTTTGAAGGTCGTAAAGAAGGTATTGCTGTACAAGCCATTGTATTGATTGAAAAGTAAGGTAGTTAAAAGGTAAAAAGGAATTTTTTTACCGCTCGTGCTCGTACGTAGGAACGTGAAAATTTAAAAAAATGACTATTAACACACAAACTATTGAAATCCCCGTATGGCCTTACGTTTATGGTCAACCTTCCGGTTCCGGTAAAATTCGCACTATTCCTGAAGACTTTATCGTTAAAGAAAATTTGGCTTTTGAGCCGTCGGGTGCCGGGGAACATGCCTTTTTGCAAATAGAAAAGACCGGAGAAAATACCGATTATGTCGCCAGACAGCTATCCCGGTTTGCTAATGTCAGGCAGCGTGATGTCAGTTATGCGGGCTTAAAAGACCGACATGCGGTCACGACTCAATGGTTTAGTGTTTGGTTGCCCGGTAAGGCTGATCCGGACTGGTCGCAGTTTGAAACAGATACCATGAAAGTGTTACACGCCGTGCGTCATGCACGAAAGTTAAAACGAGGCGTGTTGTCAGGTAACAGCTTTACACTGACTATTCGTGACTGGCAGGGCGATAAAGACAAAACCATTCAGCAATTGGAAGGTATCAAAGCCAATGGCATGGCCAATTATTATGGCTCACAACGCTTTGGTAATGAAGGGCAAAACGTTAATAAAGCCTTGGCCATGTTTGCCGGTGCCAAAGTCGGGCGAGAGCAACGCAGTCTGTATTTATCGGCCGCACGTTCCTATTTGTTTAACCAGATTTTGGCTTGTCGGGTTTCCCGTAAAAACTGGAATCAGCCGATGGCAGGTGATACTTATCAATTTGATTTATCGCATAGCTGTTTTAAATCCGAAGTGCCGGATGCTGAAATTATACGTCGATTGGAGATAAAAGATATTCACCAGACAGGTGCGTTATGGGGCAAGGGAGATGCTGGCGTTTCGGCCGATACACTAGACCTTGAACAAGGTATTATCGATGCTTATCCTGAGCTGGCTCAAGGCTTGATAGCTTGTGGCGTTGATAACGATCGGCGCGCTTTAAGGGTTAATGTGCAGGCTTTACAGTGGCAGTTTGTCAGTGATACCACATTAAAACTTGATTTTACTTTGCCAGCGGGCAGTTATGCGACATCGCTGTTGCGCGAGATTATTGATATGTAGTGAAGTACTCTTAACCTCTCTTTGAAAAAAGGGGTTAAGAGTAAGTTTTGGAATAAATCTCTTTTAGTCGCCCCTCGAAGTTAGTCGGGATTTGCAACTCCGATTTAAACGTTTATAGATTTCAGGGGCTTGAAAAACTTCGGTAACAAGGTTGCAAGCCCCATTACGCTTCAGTGTATTGATGGATTGGACGCTTTGCTCGTAAATTAAAGTACCTCCTCCTATTGCTTTTTCCATGATAGCCGCGATGCCAAAGTCAGGATGTTGAATGGTATGAATTAATGTATTGATGTTATGCCTTTTTGTATGAATAAGTTTGGATTCATCAAGAATGAAAATTAGCTGCTGTAAATCAATTGATTGAGTTTTCACGAGTTATAGACATTAGAAATAATTAAACTGAAGGGATCATCGATAAGGTTCAGATGAGCTTTGTTTTAGATGGGAGCTCCGTTGTACAAGTTAAAAAAATCGCCATTCCAAGTAGTGAAAATTCTAATCATTTAGACGCACATAAACTATTCGTATAAATACCTAGTTGCATCACATAAAATAAAACCGCTAAGTTCTATTTTTCTGCTGTAAATTTATTAAAAGTGTGTGCCCGATGGCTGGCCGAGAATAGGAAGACTACCTGGAAGCCGCTCCGAGTTAGTAATCCATCCTGAAATGTTTGAAGATTTTAGTGCGTTGCAAAATGTGGCTACCAACTTAAGCCGGAACAGATAACTTTAAATTAGTAGTACAGCAGGTCGGGTTAGACGATAGTCGTAACCCGACCTGCTGTACCATAGGTGATGATATTGGCTATTGGTAGGTTTAAGTTAAAAGCCAAGAGTAGGATGGGTAGAGCAGCGCGAAACCCATCGCTTAAGGAATCAATAATGATGGGTTTCGGCTATCGCCTCTACCCATCCTACGTGCTGTCCAGGTTTAAGTTGCTAGCCAAAAGTAGGATGGGTAAAGCAGCGCGAAACCCATCGCTTAAGGAATCAATAATGATGGGTTTCGGCTATCGCCTCTACCCATCCTACGCACTGCCCCGGTTTAAGTTGATAGCCAAAAGTAGGATGGGTAAAGCAGCGCTAAACCCATCGCTTAAGGAATTAATTATGATGGGTTTCGGCTATTGCCTCTACCCATCCACGTGCTGTCCCGGTTTAAGTTGCTAGCCAAGAGTAGGATGGGTAGAGCAGCGCGAAACCCAACGCTTATGGAATCAATTATGATGGGTTTCGGTTATTGCTTCTAACCATCCTACGTGCTGTCCAGGTTTAAGTTGATAGCCAAGAGTAGGATGGGTAGAGCAGCGCGAAACCCATCGC
>JBAXUR010000055.1:0-21413 GCA_037129595.1 Methylococcaceae bacterium
AATTTGATAGCTGGCGCTGGGTTGATTATTGGGAGCCGCTTAATGACGTTGTGTATTTTAAGCGTAAGGTTTATCAAAAAGCCATGACTGAATTAGGTGCTATTCTGGCGATAGATTCTGTGCCGGTTAATGCGAGTAGCTATCTGGCAAAAGAGATTAAAAATATCAAGGCGAAAGGTTCAAGGTCCAAATAATTTTCACTTGAACCTCTTGGTCTTGGATGATTACAGGATAGCTTCTTTGGATAGCGCTCCTGGTAGTTCTTTAACCAGTTTGGGAACAAGATAGCCGGGCAGGGTGGCTTGTACTTGCTTGATAAGGTCTGTTGCCACGGTTTCAGATACTTCAAAATGTCCTGTCCCAGTGGCTTTGTCCAATAAATGCAGGTAATAAGGGATAATTCCGTGACTGAAAAGTTGTTCACTCAATTCGCATAGTACCGTTACGTTGTCATTAACGCCTTTTAATAATACCGACTGATTAAACAAGGTAATGCCTTTGTTGCGAAGTAGCTTAAAGGCCATAATGACGCGGTGATTTATTTCGTTGGCGTGGTTACAGTGAACCACTATCACGACTTGTTTGCTGCAATGAGTTAAGGTGTTAATTAGATCATCGGTTATTCTGGCAGGCAGAACGATGGGTAGCCGCGAGTGTATTCTGATACGTTTTAAATGCTTGATAGCGCTTAACTGTACAAAGAGCTTTGCCAATCTGGCATCGCTCAGCAATAATGGATCACCGCCACTTAAAATAACTTCCGTAATATCCGGGTTTTCCTGAATATAACGGATGCCGGCATTTTCATCTTGTTTGCCCAGTTGAAGGTCGGAATAAGGAAAATTGCGGCGGAAACAATAGCGGCAGTTAATGGCGCAACTACCGGTATTGATAAATAAAACCCGGCCATGATATTTGTGTAACACACCGGTTTGGGTGGCCGCGGGAAGATCGCCAACCGGATCGTTACTAAAGCCGGGGTAGGCCAATAGCTCGTCTTTAATCGGCAAGACTTGCCGCAATAAAGGATCATCGGGATTACCTTTTTGCATGCTGGCAGCAAAGCTTAAGGGGACACGTAACGGGAAGCTTTTGGCTGCCGCCACTGAAACAGGTAAATCATTAAGCGACAAGTGTAAATAATGGCATAAGCCTTCAATATTATTGAAGGCTTCGGCTAATTGTTGTTGCCAGTTTTTGGTAAAGTGCAGGGTCTCGCTAAGGTGTTCAGACATGAAAGTAGTTATTTAAAGTTTCTATCGATTGTTGGCTCTATTATAATGGTTCTGTTTTACATTGTTTGTCATCTTGAGGATAAAATGGCTAGTTATAGTACCAATGAATTTAAAGCCGGTTTAAAAGTCATGTTGGATAATGACCCCTGTGCAATTATAGAAAATGAATTTGTAAAGCCGGGTAAGGGTCAAGCCTTTAATCGGGTAAAAATCAGAAATCTTAAAACAGGTCGGGTGATTGAAAGAACGTTTAAATCAGGCGACTCTCTTGAAGGCGCAGACGTAGTTGATGTTGCCATGCAATATCTCTATAACGACGGCGAATTTAGGCATTTTATGGTGCCCGACACCTTTGAGCAGTATCAGTGTGAAGAAAAAGTCATTGGTGACACCAGTAAGTGGCTTAAAGATCAGGATTCCTGTACGGTCACTTTATGGAATGACGCACCTTTAGCAGTATCGCCTCCCAATTTTGTTGAGTTGGCTATTGTTGAAACTGATCCGGGTTTGCGTGGCGATACTTCAGGTGGTGGTGGTAAACCGGCTACTTTGGAGACAGGTGCGGTAGTTAGAGTGCCATTATTTGTACAGCCTGGCGAAATAATTAAGGTAGATACCCGTACCGGTGAATATATCTCGCGTGTAAAAGAATAGTGCCAAATGAGTGGCAGCCGACCTGCTCTGTAGATCTGTTGCGTTTAAGAGCGCAAGTATTTGCTGACATCAGGCAGTTTTTTTTAGACAGAGCCGTGCTTGAAGTAGAAACACCTTTGCTGGGTAATAGTTGTGGAACTGATCCACAGTTGGATTTTTTTACCACTGATTATTGTTCGCCGCCACTACAGCGTACTTTATTTCTGCAAACATCACCCGAGTTTGCAATGAAAAGGCTGCTTGCTGCGGGGAGCGGCTGTATTTATCAAATAGGCAAAGCCTTTCGTAATGGTGAGTCAGGACGTTTTCATAATCCTGAATTTACCCTTTTGGAATGGTATCGGGTTGGTTTTACGTTGCCGCAATTAATGGATGAAATCGCCGACTTAATAGCGGTTTTGTTTAGCGGTCACCGTGCTTTAAAGCCAACGCAACGGGTGAGTTATCAAGCCATATTTAAACGCTATACTGGCTTAAATCCTTTAGAGTTTTCCCTTCAGGATTATTGTGCTTACGCACAGGCTAATGATGTGCCTGAGGCAGTCAGTCTTTGCGGATCTGATCACGATTTATGGCTGGATTTTGTTTTTAGTCATAAGGTTCAACCTCATTTGGGTGAAAATGCGCTATGTATGGTTTATGGTTATCCCGCCTGTCAGTCATCGTTAGCCCGCATTAATAAAGATAACTCCCACGTTACTGATCGTGTCGAAGTCTTTATAAATGGCATTGAGCTAGGCAATGGCTATTATGAATTGACCGATGCGAAAGAGCAGGGCAGGCGATTTGATGAAGAAATCGCAGTCAGGCAGCAAAAAAAACGCCCTGTTACGGTTAAAGATAAGCATCTTGTTTCGGCACTGGAGTTTGGGTTACCTGAATGTTCGGGTATGGCCATCGGTCTTGACCGATTACTGATGCTGTTGTCAAACAGTGCAACCATTAATGAGGTACTTAATTTTCCTATGCATAGAGCTTAAGCTTGTTTAATATTTACTGTGTTATAATTCTGCAATTTTTAACTATTTAGACCCTGATGTTTTATTTTTAGCCCTTACATGAAATCAAATACTTTTTCTTGCTTGTTATTGCTGGGCCTGCTGGTGTCGAATGGAGTTAAAGGCGACGAAGAATTCGTTGTTAAGGATATTCAGGTCAAAGGTTTGCAGCGCATTTCTTTGGGTACTGTTTATAACTATCTCCCGGTTAATGTCGGTGAAAAGTTTTCTTTGGATAATGTTTCTCCAGCCATCAAGGCCTTGTTTAAAACAGGTTTTTTTAAAGATGTGACACTGGAAAGAGAAGGATCAACCTTGATTGTTAACGTGGTGGAGCGCCCTTCCATCGCAAAAATAATTTTTGAAGGCAATAAAGATCTCAGTAAAGATGATCTGACCAAGGCTTTGGATAAAATTGGTCTGGCTGAAGGTAAAATATTTGACCGGCAAGTGCTGGACAAGGTAGAGCAAGAGTTAACACGTCAATATCTTAGTCATGGTAAATATGGCTTAAAGATTAAAACGGACGTGTCTAACTTGACCCGGAATCGTGTGGGCATTCATATTAAAATTTCCGAGGGCAGAGTGACCAAAATCAAGCAGATTAATATTGTTGGCAATACTGTTTTTGATGATAAAACCTTGTTAAGCAAATTTGAACTCAATACGTCCAATTTGTTGTCGTTTTATACGAAAGACGATCAGTATTCCAAACAAAAATTATCGGCTGACTTGGAGACCCTGCGGTCTTATTATTTGGATCGGGGTTATATCAACTTTTCAGTTGAATCTACCCAGGTGGCTATTACCCCGGATAAAAAAGATATTTATGTCACTATCAATGTTAAAGAGGGTGACGTTTATAAACTATCCAAAGTAAAGTTGTCGGGTAATTTAGTGGTAGCGCCTGATGAGCTTATTAAGCTGGTTAGCATAGGACCCACAGAGATATTTTCAAGAAAAAGTGCAACTGAAACCTCAAAAGCCATTCAGGATCGTTTGGGTGATGAAGGCTATGCCTTTGCAAACGTTAATATGGTGCCTGAAATAAACGAAGCCCAAAAAACAGTCGATATGACGTTTGTGGTTGATCCGGGTAAACGTGTTTATGTGCATCGCATTAATATGAGCGGTAATACTAAAACCCGTGATGAAGTGTTGCGTCGGGAAATGCGGCAAATGGAAGCCAGTTGGGCATCGAGTTCTAAAATTGAACGCTCAAAAACACGTCTTGAACGCTTGGGTTATTTTGAAACCGTGACGGTAGAAACGCCGCCGGTTGTGGGCACGGCCGACCAGATTGACGTTAATTATAAAGTGGTCGAAAAACCATCGGGTAATTTGTCGGCGGGCGTTGGTTTCTCTCAGGTTCAAGGTATCGTGTTAAATGCCAACATTGCCCAGGATAACGTGTTTGGTTCGGGCAAGCGGGTCAACGTTGCCTTTAACAATAGTTCTTATATGACTAGTTATCAGTTTGGCTTTTTTAATCCTTATTTCACGACCGATGGGGTTAGCCAAGGTTATAATTTGGGTTATACCAAACGAAATGCCGGGCAGATCAACATTGCCAACTATAATACCAACATTGCCAATGCCGGTATTAACTTTGGCATTCCCTTGAATGAATTTGACCAGATACGTTTTGATACGGATGTAAAGCATACTTCGTTATCGACAACGAATTCCTCATCCCAGCAAATACAGAATTTTCTTGTTCAGCAAGGCAGCAGCTCGTTCTTGACTTTTAGTCAGGGCATCAGCTGGGTTCATGATACCTTTAATCGTGCCATCTTTCCCAATAAAGGTGCGCAACAACGCTTGTCTGCTGTCGTAATGATTCCTGGCAGTGACCTGAATTATTATAAAGTCGGTTACCGGCAGCAACGTTATTTTCCGTTGGCAAAAGACTTTACGTTCAAATTGAATGGCGAAGTGGGTTATGGCGGCGGTTATGGAAGTACGTCTGCGCTACCGTTCTTTGATAATTACTTTATGGGTGGAACGGGGTCTGTACGCGGCTTTAAAAACAATACGCTGGGGCCGAGAGATTCCAATGGCTACCCGCTCGGTGGCTCCAGTAAAATTATTGGTAATGCCGAGTTGTTTTTTCCTGTGCCCTTTATGACAGAGACAAAATCGGTCAGATTGGGAACTTTTTTTGATGTTGGCGCATTGAATGACAGTTTTTCAGTCAACAACATGAAATATTCAGCAGGACTTTCAGGTGAGTGGTTATCTCCCTTCGGCGCTTTATCTGTTAGTGCGGCATATCCTTTGAATAAAGGAAATTATACTTTCACTGATAATGCGGGTGTTACCAAGACCCAACCAGACCAAACCCAGTTCTTTCAATTCAATTTTGGCCAAAACTTCTAAGAAGTTGTTTTGGTTTAACAGGCTTATCCCCTATAATTTACCGGATAAAATTTTTTACCCAATTTTTACTTTAATTTTAACTATAACCTGAGATCGATTTAATAATGAAAACGAAAATTGCTTTATTTTTAAGCTTATTGTTTGTTGCAAATGTCAGTTTTGCTGATTTAAAAATTGGCTTTGTCAATATACCCTCTGTTCTTGAAAAAGCGCCGCAAGCTGAAAAAGCCAAAAAACGTCTGGAACAAAAATTTTCACCACGGGATAAGCAATTAGTCGCTCAACAAAAAGAAATCCAAACGATGGAAGAAAAGCTGACCAAGGATGCTTCTGTGATGAGTGATTCTGAAAAAGCCAATCTTGAAAAAGATATTATCAATAAAAAAAGGGACGCAAAAAGATCTCAGCAAGAATTTAGTGAAGATTTTAATGCCAGCCGTAATGAAGAATTGGGTAAATTACAACGTCGTATCGTTGAAGCGGTTCGTGCCATAGCTAAAGAAGACGAATATGACTTGTTACTGACTGATGGCGTTATTTATGCCAAAGACCAGTTTGATATTACTGCCCAAGTTCAGAAAAAACTGTCAACAATGCCTGAGTAAGTGAGCTACTATTATTTAAGAATACTCACTCACCTCACTCTGGATAAAGCACTCTAAATCATGTCTATTACGTTAGATATTTTACAAATACAAGCATTCTTGCCACATCGATACCCATTTTTATTGGTTGACAAGGTGATTGAGTGCGAACCAGGCATTAGGCTCTTAGGGGTTAAGAACGTTACTTATAACGAACCTTTCTTTCAAGGTCATTTTCCACAAAAACCTATCATGCCAGGCGTTTTGATTTTGGAAGCCTTGGCGCAAGCAACGGGGCTATTGGCCTCGGAAACAGCGGGTGATGAATTGGAAGGCATGATATATTATTTGGTGGGTATTGATAAAGCCAAGTTTAAACGGCCGGTTGTACCTGGAGACCAATTAATGTTGGAAGCAAAGTTCGTTAAAAGCAAGCGTAATATCTGGGCATTTGAATGTCGCGCGGAAGTTGACGGCGAATTTGTCGCAAGTGCCGAAATCAGATGTGCTGCGGTGGTAGATTAGTTTTGATTAATCCAACAGCCATAATTGATAGTCATGCTGAACTGGCCGAAGATGTGTCAGTCGGTGCTTTTTCTGTCATAGGTGCTGATGTAAAAATTGATGCCGGTACGGTCATCGGTCCCCATGTTGTTATTAAAGGGCCGACTTCCATTGGGAAGGATAATCGTATCTATCAATTCACCTCCATTGGCGAAGATCCGCAAGATAAAAAATATGCGTCGGAGGTAACACGACTTGAAATCGGTGATAGAAATACTATTCGAGAGTTTACCTCTATGCACAGGGGAACCCAACAAGATCAATGCGTTACCAAGATAGGCAATGATAATCTGTTTATGGCTTATACCCATGTGGCTCATGATTGCCTGATTGGCGATCATGTCATTATGGCCAATGGCGCGTCCTTGGCAGGTCATGTGCATCTAAATGATCATGCAATCTTGGGCGGGTTTACCTTGGTGCACCAGTTCACCCAGATAGGGCAATACAGCTTTGCCGCTATGGGCAGTGCGATTACCCAGGATATTCCACCTTTTATTATGGTTGGCGGCAAGCCCACAAGGCCTCATGGCATAAATTCAGTCGGTATGGAACGCAATGAAATATCCGCTGAAGATATTAGATTAATTAGAAATGCCTACAAAATAATCTATAAAATGAATTTACGCTTGGAAGACGCCATAGAGAAAATGAAAGAACTGGAAAGTGACAGTAAACAATTGGCTGACATGATTAGTTTTTTAAGTAATGTGCGCCGGGGTATATTGCGTTAGGCAACTTACAAAAAATAACCACCACCCTATCGTTCCCACGCTGTAGCTGACCATACACATTAACTTAAAGATATTACAGGCCACGAAGACACGAAAACACGAAAACACGAAGATTTTCTTTGGTTTTTCTTCGTGAATTTCGTGTCTTCGTGGTGAAATGTCTTAAGTTGATGTCTATGGAGTTACGCTGTCGCTAACCCCACTCAGCTATTTAATGTGAGATTGTTGCTATGGATAACGACTATTTAATCAAGCTCACACAAAATATCATTATTGCCGGTGTTGATGAGGCGGGTCGCGGACCTCTTGCCGGCCCTGTCGTAGCGGCAGCGGTTATACTTGATCCCTTACGGCCTATTGATGGTTTGGCCGACTCTAAAATACTCAGTGAACGTCAACGCGATAGCCTTTTTGACCTTATTAAGGTAAATGCGTTAAGTTGGTCAGTGGCAATGGCCAGTGTAGAAGAGATTGATGAGTTCAATATTCTCCAGGCAACCCTGCTTGCCATGCAGCGAGCGGTCAATGGCTTGGCGATTCAACCCGACGAAGTGTTGGTAGACGGCAACCGTCTCCCACAATTGCTGATGCCTGCTCAGGCAATCATTAAAGGCGATAGTAAAGTCAAGGCCATCAGTGCCGCCTCTATTTTGGCAAAAGTTGAGCGTGATAAAATCATGGTTGACTACCACAAAAAATATCCTGATTTTTCGTTTCATCAGCACAAAGGCTACGGCACTGCGCAGCATGTCAACGAGATTAAACAATTTGGTTTTTTAGAGATACACCGGAAAACATTTAATCCGGTAAGAACCCTGATACTTCAGCAAAAGCTTTAATTTCTGGCGTTGGTTAATCCAGTTAAAAGCTTATCACCACGAAGACACGAAGGACACGAAGAAAGAAAATACCTGTCTTTCGTGGCGAATAATGTATATTTTTAATACATTTAACTTTTGGTCAACAGATTTACAGATTAAATTTATCTATAAATCGGTGAGTTTGTGGAAACGAAAATTTTGATTTCTGCCTTTTTAAAAAGATTATCAACTGAAGGATAGGAAGAAAGAAGACTTCGTGTTCTTCGTGTCTTGTGGTGAAAAATTATTCAACTTGACCGAAGAGGTTCTTCATCCATTAATGCAATCTGTTCGCGCAGTTCAATGATACGATCTTGCCAGTAACGGGCGGTATTAAACCAGGGGAAGGCCATAGGAAAGGCAGGGTCATCCCAGCGTTTTGCAATCCACGCGGAATAATGGATTAAACGCAGGGTACGCAGGGCTTCCAGTAGATGCAATTCGCTTGGATTAAAGTCGTAAAACGTTTGGTAACCGGCTAATAG
The DNA here is from genome assembly GCA_037129595.1 of Methylococcaceae bacterium. Classification (GTDB taxonomy): domain Bacteria; phylum Pseudomonadota; class Gammaproteobacteria; order Methylococcales; family Methylomonadaceae; genus Methylobacter_C. Next base: position 8,494 of record JBAXUR010000055.1, read on the forward strand.
ATGATTGAGTTGCAAGGTCATCTCGGCACGGTCACCGGAAAGCAACATCCATAAATCCTGTATCGCAGGCCCCATTCGGCTGTCATCAAAATCAACAAAATGAGGGCCGTCATCCGTCCATAAAATATTGCCCGGATAGCAATCGCCATGCAGCCGTAGGGTATTTATCTGGCCGGCACGTTCAAAACAACATCTTACCGAGTCCAGCGCATAACTACTCACGCTGCTGTAAGCGCTGAACAGATCCGTTGGAATAAAATCATGCGTTAACAGGTAAGCGCTGGGTTCATCGCCAAAATTAGCAATATTAAGAGTCGGGCGCTCCGTAAACGGTTTTAATGCGCCAATGGCATGGATGCGACCGATAAACCGTCCCATCCACTCCAGCTTTTCACGACCTTCAATTTCCGGCACCCGTCCACCTTGTTTGGGAAACACGGAAAACCGAAAGTCGTTAAATTGATTTAGCGTCTGATTTTCGTTAAAGCGTAACGGAGGCACGACCGGTATTTCATTATCGGCCAATTCCTGAATAAAAGAGTGTTCTTCAAGGATTGCGCCCGTTGTCCAGCGGTTAGGTCTATAAAATTTGGTGACAACAGGCACTGCATTATCGATGCCCACCTGATAAACACGGTTTTCATAGCTGTTAAGTGCGAGCAATCGTCCGTCACCTGACAGGCCAACACTGTCCAGAGCGCTTAGGATAATATCGGGGGTTAGTGCTGAAAAAGGCGTAATTTGAGTATTCATGGTGTCATTGTAACCTTGAATACGCATTAACGTCAGATGGATTGATTAATCAGCCACGAAAAACACGAAAAAATCAATATTTACAGTCCAGACTCTTTAGTAAATATTTTTCGTAATTTTCGTAATTTTCGTGCTTTTCGTGGGCAGGGTTTTATAAGATCAGTTAACCAACCGCTTCTATATCTGCAGGGCCTTGAACATCGGCTGGATCACCTTCGTAAGGAGTGGCATAGCTGCATTCTTTTTGGGGACAAACTTTTTCGACGCCACGTCTTTTGGTTTCTTTTACCGTCAAAATAGGCCAGCTACATTGCGGGCAGGGCTCCTTGATGGGCGTATTCCAGAGTGCATAATCACATTTTGGATAGCCGGAGCAGGAGTAAAAAATTTTGCCATTGCGTGATTTACGCTTAAGAATACTGCCTTTTTTACATTGAGGGCATTCGACACCGGTATCAGCCGGTTTTTCCAAGGGCTCAATATGACGACATTTTGGATAAGCACTGCAACCGATAAATTTGCCATAGCGACCGGTTTTAAAAACCAACGGTGATTCGCATTCCGGACAGGCTCTGTCTTCTACCGTTTCAGGTTCATCAGAAGCACCGGGGTCATCATTCAGATTTCGGGTGTAGGAACATTCAGGATAGTTGGTACAGCCTATAAACCGGCCATTTCTTCCCAGACGGATTGATAAAGGACTGCTGCATTCAGGGCATTTTTCATCGATGGCTTCCTGGGTGACATCTTTACGCTGGACGCTGGCATCTTTATCCAGAACCATTTCATGAAATGGCTGCCAGAATGCGTGCATTAAGGGAATCCAGTCTTTTTCACCTCTGGAAACAGCATCCAGATCATCTTCCAGATTAGCCGTAAAATCATAATCGACGTATTTGGTGAAGTGTTCCGTCAAAAATTTATTAACGATTCTGCCGACATCGGTAGGATAAAAGCGTTTATTGTCCAGGGTGACATATTCACGGTTTTGCAGGGTCGAAATAATCGATGCATACGTTGAAGGTCGACCTATGCCATGTTCTTCAAGAGATTTTACCAGGCTGGCTTCGCCGTAACGGGGCGGTGGCTCGGTAAAGTGCTGGCCGGCAATAATATCATTCAGTTGAACGGGTCGCCCTTCTTCAAGAGGCGGCAAAAAGCTTTCCTTATCGTCGCTTTCCTTGCTGTCATCTTTTCCTTCCAGGTAAACCGCCATAAATCCGGGGATGGCAATGGTGGAGCCGGTTGCCCTGAACAGGTGTTTGCCGTCACCACAGCTTAAGTCAACAGCCACCATATTAAGGGTTGCATGAATCATTTGGCAGGCTATGGTGCGCTTCCAGATTAAATCGTACAGCTTGTATTGTTCAATACTGAGGTGATCTTTTATCTGGGCTGGCAAATGTCTCGGGTAAGTGGGGCGTATCGCTTCATGCGCTTCCTGGGCATTTTTGGATTTGGTTTTAAATAATCGGGGTTCTTTGGGTACATTTTCAGCGCCATATTTTTCTGCAATCAGGGCACGCATATCCTCGACCGCTTCTACCGATAAGTTAACCGAATCGGTACGCATATAGGTAATCAGGCCTTCAGTTTCTCCGCCTATATCAATACCTTCATACAGTTGCTGGGCAACTATCATGGTGCGTTTGGTCGTAAAACCCAATTTACGAGAGGCTTCCTGTTGCAGGGTAGAGGTGATGAATGGCGGTGCCGGATTACGTTTCTGCTGTTTCTTTTCCAGTTTGGAAACCAGTAGCTGGCCGTCTGCAGCGGTTAGTAGCGCTTGTTTGGTTTTTTCTGCCAGTGCTTCATCGGTAATGCTGAATTGAGTCAGTTTTTCGTTATCAAACTGAGTCAGTTTGGCTTTGAAGTTTTGATCATGCGCAGTCAGTGCGGCATCAATAGTCCAATATTCACGGGTTTTAAAGGCTTCTATTTCCAGTTCACGCTCAACTATCATGCGTAAGGCAGGGCTTTGTACGCGACCGGCTGACAGGCCGCGACGAATTTTTTTCCATAATAAGGGCGACAGATTAAAACCCACCAGATAATCCAAAGCCCGTCGTGCTTGTTGGGCGTTGATTAAATTGATGTCCAACTTTTCCGGGTTGGCAATGGCTTCAGTGACCGCTTTCTTGGTAATTTCATGAAAGACTACCCGATGCACCGGCTTGTCTTTGAGTAATTTTTTTTCTCTCAGCAGTTCAAGTAAATGCCAGGAAATAGCTTCGCCTTCTCTATCAGGGTCAGTTGCCAGATATAAGGTATCTGCTGCTTTAAGTGCTTTGCTGATAGCCAGGACGTGACGTTGATTGCGGTCAATGACTTCATATTTCATGGCAAAGTCATGGGTAGGGTCAACGGCACCTTCTTTGGGAACAAGGTCGCGAACGTGTCCATAAGAGGCCAAGACGTGAAAGTCTTTGCCTAAATACTTTTCTATGGTTTTTGCTTTTGCAGGCGATTCTACAATGACAAGATTTTTACTCATTTATTTAAAAGGGTTAAAGGCGAACGGCTAAAGACGAAAGGCGAATGGCTAAAGGCGAAAGTGTACATTCTTTTTTGCCTTTAGTCTTTTACCTTTCGCCTGATGTTTTAATGTAAATAGGTAGGAACAAGGTCGTAGACGATATCTTCCATTCTGGAAAAAGCAATTTCCTCATCAGGCTGGCTAAGCAAAATCATCAACACAATCCATTTTAACTTTTCCATTGAAATTTCTTCATCTTCCAGTGCCATTGCTCGATCAATGACAATTTCCCGGTTGCTTGAGTTTAAAATACCATTATGCTCAAGAAACATAATAAGATTACGGCATTCAAGGTCAAGCTTTTCTATTTCCTGAGTGCAGAAAATACGAAATGCGGAGGTAACCGTAGGCTTTATGGCGCGTTGCAAACTCAGTGAGTCAAGCCAGTCAAACGCTTTATTAACCTCGCAAGATTCAAAGCCTGCTTCGAGTAATTCTGTTCTGATAACATCGCTGTCAGGAAGCAGTTCAATTTCATCTTCCATATAGTTTTCAAACAGATATATCAGGACATCAAAAATATTTTCTTTCATAGTGTGTTGTTGTTTATGATTATTTTACTCTCATATAGCAACCGCCAGCGGTTGCTTCCAAGTAACCTTGTAATTCCAGAATCAGTAGCATTGAAGAAATAACTTCAACGGATTCGCCGGTATTTTCAACCAGTTTATCAATGGACGTTGGGCTAAACATAACGTGATTCAATAATGTTTGTTGCTCCAGGTCAAGTATTGATTCCATCGTGATGGGCGTTATTTTGTCATCTTGTTGATAGTATTGATTTAATTCTTCAAGGATATCTTGGGTAGTTTCGACAAGTTTTGCGCCTTCACGGATGAGTGCATTACAGCCGCGTGCCAGCGGGTTATGAATAGAGCCGGGAATGGCAAAAACCTCACGATTTTGTTCCAAAGCCATTCGTGCGGTAATTAATGAACCGCTTTGTTTGGCTGCCTCAACAACCAGTAAACCCTGGCATAAACCGCTGATAATGCGGTTTCGCCTCGGGAAATGATTAGCTTTGGCGGTAGTGCCGGGTGGAAACTCTGAAATCATGACGCCCGTATTAACAATTTCAGTCGCTAATTCTTTGTGTCGGGCAGGGTAGACCCGATCCAGTCCGGTTCCTGTTACCGCGACGGTATAACCTTTCGCATTAAGCGCGCCTCGATGACTGGCTGCATCAATGCCTAAAGCCAAGCCGCTGGTAATGACAAAACCATGGCGACTGAGCGTTTTGGCAAAGTTGAAGGCAGTTTCCTCACCTAAAGAGGAGGGGTTGCGACTACCCACTATGGCAATTTGAGGGTACGACAACAAATCAGGATTACCCCGGACAAACAAAAGGGGCGGCGGGTCGGCAATTTCCTTTAATTGTGAAGGATAGTTGGCATCATTAAAAGTAATGACGGCATTGTTTTTTTGATCGACCCAAGATAAATCATAATCTATAAGAGTCCAGTCCGGATTTTTGATGCTTTGAATAATAGCACTTTTTAAGCCTAAAGCCGAAAGTGCTGAAGTCGATTCTGCAAATAACTGCGCAGGCGTATGCGTTTGCAGCAGGCCAAGAAATGTCCGACAACCGACGCCGGGCGTGCGTAACAGGGCAAGCCAGTATTTTAAGTCGTTGTCGTTGGGTTGGGTAATTATATTCAGGGGGTTTTAACTTTATCTAAAATGTGAATGGCCTGAGTGGCTTTCATAACCAGCGCGTAACTGACGCGCTCAAAGGGACGAAAAACCATCAGGGTGCCGGCAATTTCATCGGGCAGCTTAACGACATCGTTTTTAATAGTGCTGTACGGGTCATTGATAGTTTTGCCTTTTTGGTATATGTCCAACTCGTGTCCTGCTAGGATACCATCTTTAGTGCCTTTATCTAAAACCACTACATTATAAAGTCCTATTTGAGAAACGCCGCCAAGAACGCTGATGATGCTGCCATTGATGTTTTTTTCGGGTGGTCTCGGGAAATAATTCAAGGTCACCTCGTCTTCTGTTTTTGGCATGACCCGGTCACCTTTGCGAATCTCGCGGCCTGATTTAGTGATGAATAAGGTTGCCGGGTCACCAAGTTGTTGCAAGGTGGTGTCAGCAATATATTCGGCATCATAGCCCAGGTTTTCACCGGTTTCGGGGCTGATATAAGCATTTCCGGCCCGAAAAATGGTATAGGACAGACTTTCTGGTTGGGTTATCGAGCGCACGTAAAGTTTGTCACCTGCGCCGGCAATCAGATGTTCACCCACTATATCAAGAACATAGGGTGCGAGGTTGATTTCGTTTTCGGTGACCACTTTGGGCGAGGTTAAAAATTGCGCGATAGATTCATAAGGGATTAAGTTAATCGCTTGTTTGATTATGGTTTCCCGAATACAAGGCAATAGCTTTCCTGATTCGGAAACGGCAAAGTTGGTTCGACCTTTTTTAACGGCTTCTTCATTAAGAACGCACAGGGAATCAACCGATGTTTGGACGGGTTGTGCATTTTTGGACAAGCCAAGTTGTGGCTTTCCGTTTACAATGGAAAAATAAATAGTATCACCTGGATAAATCAGGTGTGGATTTTTAATTTGGGCGTTGTTGCGCCATAGTTCAGGCCATTGCCAAGGGTGATTTAAAAACTTACCCGCTATCTGCCATAAGTTATCACCTTTAACGACGGTGTATTGGTCTGGATGATTAGGGTTTATTTGTATTTCTTCTGCCCAAGTATTTATACTAAGGATGAAAAAAGCGATAAATCCAAAAAGTGATCGATAAATCATAATGATTTGTGGTGGCGTCTTTTTTAGTCTTTGTGCATTCAAAGTTTATAGTAATTAATATAAAATTCCAATATGGAATTATTTTTAGTGGAGAGTTTGTTGGGTATTTTAACTATTCTCGAGTTTCCGGACGAGCGATTGCGCAAAAAAGCCGCACTGGTAAAAACGGTCGATGATAAAATCAAAAAGCTGGTCGATGATATGCTTCAGACGATGTATTACTCGCACGGCGTAGGGTTGGCGGCTACGCAGGTTGATGTGCATCAACGGGTTATTGTCATTGATATCAGCGAAGAAAAAGATGACCCCATCTTTTTAATAAATCCTGAGATTATTGAAAAGGACGGTATTAAAGAATCTGAAGAAGGCTGTCTTTCTGTACCTGGTTTTTTTGAAAAGGTAAAGCGGGCAGAGCATATCAGGGTAAAAGCACTCAATAGAGACGGGCAGTCTTTTGAATTTGAGGCGAAGGATTTGCTGGCTGTTTGCGTACAACATGAAATGGATCACTTGAACGGAAAATTGTTTGTTGATTATATTTCGTCCTTGAAAAGACAGCGAATCAAAAAGAAGTTGGAAAAAATTCATAAAATGGAAAATACCTAAGCATGAAGATTATTTTTGCCGGAACGCCGGATTTTGCTGTACCCAGTTTACAAATGTTGCTGGATTCCAAATATGAAGTCTGTGCTGTTTATACACAGCCGGATCGACCGGCAGGCAGGGGTCGGCAAATACATGTAAGTCCGGTTAAAGCACTGGCTTTAAGTCATTCAATTCCCGTATTTCAGCCGCTGACTTTAAAGGCTGACGAGGATTTGCAGGTATTAAAGTCATTTGATGCGGATTTGATGGTGGTCGTCGCTTACGGCATGATTTTAACGCAAGCCGCCTTGGCTGTGCCCAAGCTGGGTTGTCTCAATGTTCATGGTTCATTATTGCCGCGTTGGCGTGGTGCTGCACCTATTCAACGTGCATTAATGGCAGGTGATGAAAAAACCGGTGTAACCATCATGCAAATAGTTCGTAAATTGGATGCCGGTGACATGTTACACAAGGAAGAGTACGTTATTGACGCTAACGATACCGCCAGCGATTTACATGATAAATTAGCCGAGTTGGGCGCGACAGGCTTAAGTAAGGTGCTGGCAGCGATGGAGATTGCGCCGATTCCCGCAGAGCCACAAGATGAAAACTTGGTGACTTACGCTGAAAAATTAACAAAAACTGAAGCGGTTATCGACTGGAGCCAGCCAGCCAGTATCTTGGCTCTAAAAGTCAGGGGTTTAAACGCCTGGCCCGTGGCGCAAACGCTTTATCAAGCTAATGTATTGCGGATATGGATGGCCGAGGCTATAGCAGGCGATACTGATGTAGAGCCAGGTATTGTAAGCAGTCTTAATAAACATATCGACGTAGCAACCGGAAAAGGGCTGTTACGGTTGCATGAGGTTCAGCTTCCAGGAGGGAAACGCATCTCGGCTCAGGCATTTTTAAATGCTCATGATGTTAATGGAGTCAAATTAGGTTGAACATTCAGTGAATACACGATTAATTGCGGCGCAGGTATTATCACGCGTTTTACACGACGGCCAGTCCTTAACGGCCGCTCTGGATGCTGCTTTACAGGCGGTTGAATCCTGCAAAGACAGGGCATTCATTCAGGCTTTATGCTATGGCGTTTGCAGAACCTATCACCGATTGGATTTTATTTTAAGTCAATTACTCGATAAACCGCTTAAAGACCAGCCTGTTAAAGCATTGGCTTTAGTTGGTTTGTATCAGCTCAAATACATGCGGGTAAAACCTCATGCGGCCGTATCGGAAACCGTGTTGGCCGCACGCAAAAAGCCTTGGGCTAAAGCGCTCATTAACGCATTACTTCGAAGCTACCTGAGAGAGCAGGAAGCTCTTGAGCAGAAAGCCGATAACCAGCAATCTTCCGCTATCAGTCATCCTGACTGGCTAATCAAGCAAATTGAGCAGGATTGGCCGCAGCAGGCGCCGCAAATATTTCAGGAAAATAACCAGCAACCGCCCATGGCGTTGCGTGTAAATTTGGCACGCATCAGTCAAGATCAGTATATACATCAATTAAGCGAGCAGGGCATTGAAGCCTTTGCAGTCAGCTTTTGTAGATCGGCGATTATTCTTGATAAACCGGTTGTCGTAGATTTGTTGCCGGGCTTTGCCGACGGCATTGTCTCGGTTCAGGATACGGCTGCACAATTGGCGGCCGGGTTGTTGGATGTGCAGTCCGGACAGCGGGTATTGGATGTTTGTGCCGCGCCGGGCGGTAAAGCGGCGCATATCCTTGAATCTCAACCACAGCTAAAAGAATTGGTGGCCGTTGATATAGATGCGTCCCGAATGCACCGAGTCAGCGATACCCTACAGCGCTTAAAGCTGGCTGCCAAGTTGGTGGTGGGCGATGCCTCTAAGCCTGAAGATTGGTGGGATGGTCAGCTTTTTGAACGCATTTTATTGGATGCACCGTGCTCGGCATTAGGCGTTATTCGTCGCCATCCCGATATCAAGTTATTACGCAGGGCGGAGGATATTCAGCCGTTGCAGGCTTTGCAGCAAAATATCCTGCGAGCGATTTGGCCGCTGTTGGCACCCGGTGGCATTATGTTGTATGCAACGTGTTCTATTCTGAAGCAGGAAAATGAACAGCAAATCGACGCTTTTCTGGCGGAATATCCCGATGCAGTGGAATTGCCTATTAATGCCGACTGGGGTTTTGCCGGGAGTCATGGTCGGCAGATTATGACGGGTGAAGCGTCGATGGATGGTTTTTATTATGCGCGTATCAGGAAGCAGTAGAGGCTTTTTCTGTCGTCTTTTTTGTGCAGTTTTATTCGGGCTGTTGCCATTTTCCGGTTACGGGGATGACTTTGCGGCCGAAGTAACGCAAGCCGAAATAATGTCGCAAGGCGAGTATTATGTCTTGTCTGCGGATATTAGTTATCAACTCAGTAAAAAAGCAAAAGACGCATTGCAAAACGGTGTGCCTTTATTTTGGGATTTGCAAATTAAGTTGTTCCAGCATCGGGATAATTTTTGGGACAAGACGCTGGTTGATTCGGTGATACGTTATAGGCTTCAATATCATGCTTTGCTCAATATGTATCGGGTTAGAAATGAGGGTGACGGTGAGGTGTATAATTTTTCTACGCTGTCTGCGGTCTTGGAGTTGATGTCTGCGGTACGTGACTTTCGCCTGATACAGAAGGCGCAACTTGACTCTCAAAAACAATATGTGTGTGCGGTGAAAGTCAGTTTTGATCGTGATGCTTTGCCTTTGCCGTTGCGCCCGATTGCCTACATTGATCCGCAATGGTATTTATCCAGTGATTGGACACTATGGCCGCTAAAAAAATAAAACTCCCTGTTAATCTGTCTGTTTTAATTCTCTTTGGTTTGATTCTGCTATCGTTGCAGTTGATGAGCTCAGCCATGCAGGAGTCATCACAGTTAAATGCAATGTATTCATGGTTGTTGTTATTCAATGCCTTGGGTTCTGTCGTACTGCTGATATTGGTCGTAGCCAATATCTATTCTTTGGTTCAGCATACCAAAAGACGTGAGGCGGGGTCACGGTTAACTACCCGTATGGTATCGCTGTTTGTGGTATTGGCATTGGCGCCCGCCGTTATTGTGTTTTATTTTTCCATGCAGTTTTTACATCAGGGTATTGATAGCTGGTTTAACGTGGAAATAGATCGCGCCATGGAAGACGCACTGGAACTTAGTCAAGCGTCATTGGATCAGCGCATGCGCTGGCATTTAAAGCAAACCCAGCAATTGACGGAAAAGCTGCAAGATTCCTCTGAAAATTTGGTGACGCTGGAAATAGAAAATTTGCGTGAGCTTTCGGGCGCCTCGGAAATGACTTTGTTTTCTCGTCAGGGTCGAATTATTGCCTCAAGCAGTATTAACCCCAGCGATATTTTGCCGAGTTTACCGGATGAGCATATTTGGTTGCAGTTACGTCAGAACTCTGTTTACGTGGCTTTGGCACCGGCACATGAAGAAGAATTGATGGTTCGTGTTATTGTCACTGTTAAAGCTCGAGAGCCGCAATATCTACAGGCGTTATATCCGGTGCCGGTCAGGATTTCCGATTTGGCAGATTCTGTTGAATTTGCTTTTGTGCGTTATCAGGAAATGAATTATTTAAGAAACTCCTTAAAAATGAGTTTCTCACTGGCGCTTTCGCTCGTTTTATTAATGAGTTTATTGGCAGCGATATGGGTGGCTTTTATTAGTATCCGAAATATTACCGAGCCGGTAAAGGAGCTGGTTAAAGGCACGCAAGCCGTCGCTTCAGGTCATTATGACCAGCAGTTGCCGGTTATTGCCCAAGATGATCTGGGTTTTTTGGTGGAGTCATTTAATGATATGACGCATCGTATTGCCGTCGCCCGTGATGAAACCAGGCAAGTGGGTCTTGAAGTGGAAAATCAGCGCGCCTATCTGGAAACCATTTTGGCCAATTTAACGGCAGGGGTTATCAGTTTTGATGCTTTGTACAGCATTCGCACGGCTAATCAGGCTGCGTACCGAATTTTTCATATTCATGTTAATCAGTTTATAGGGCGGACTTTATTGGAGCTTGTTCAAAACTATTCCGAGCTGGCAGAGCCGCTAAAATCAATTCAGCGGTTATTGGAGCAGGCGGATGATATTTGGCAGCAACGGCTTGCTTTTTTAGGGCCTAATGGTCGTCAGGAATTGCTGTGTAGGGGAACTCCCCTGTTTTCTCAAGAAGGATTTCGCGTTGGGGCGGTGGTGGTTTTTGATGATGTGACCGATTTAATCCAGGCCCAAAAAAATGCGGCTTGGGGCGAGGTTGCGAGAAGATTAGCTCATGAGATCAAAAATCCGTTGACACCTATTCAGTTATCAGCCGAAAGATTGCAGCATAAATTGGCAGCTAAGCTGGGAGCCACTGACGCCGATATTTTACAGCGCTCAACTCGAACCATTGTGCAGCAGGTTGAAGCGATGAAAGAAATGGTGGATGATTTTTCTGAATACGCCAAGCCATCCAAAAAGCAGGCTGTAGATATTAATTTGCCAAGCCTGGTTCAGGAGGTATTAGCGCTTTATGCGTTAAAGTCAGGTGTTAAATTTAAAACCGATTACGGAACCGGCTTGCTGAGAATTAATGGTGATCCTGTCAGCATCAGGCAGGTGCTGCATAATTTGATAAAGAATGCGTTGGAAGCGATTGGTGCTATTGGGTTGATCGAAATATATCTGCGCAGGGTGCAGAAAAATAACACTGATTTTATAGAAATAGCGCTTTATGATAACGGCCCTGGCATTAAAGATGAGCAAATTGAGAAAATTTTTGAGCCCTACGTGACAACCAAAGCTAAAGGTACCGGTCTGGGGTTGGCGATTGTTAAAAAAATAATTGAAGAACATGGCGGTGCGATATGGATCGACACTAGTCGTGAGGTGGGGGCGGGCTTTATAATCCAGCTCCCTGCATGTAACCCTGAGCAGCTGTAAAAATATTATGAACGCAAACATACCGCGTATATTAGTCGTAGACGATGAGCCGGATATTCGCAGGCTGGTTTGCGAAATTCTCGAAGATGAAGGTTATCAGGTTGCTACGGCAGAAAATGCAAGTGCTGCGCGGGAATTAAAAAAATCCCAGCAACCCAGTCTCATTCTGCTTGATATCTGGATGCCTGATACGGATGGCATTACCTTGTTAAAAGAATGGGTTGCCGAAGATGTTCTGCTATGCCCCGTGGTCATGATGTCCGGGCATGGCTCGGTTGAGTCGGCAGTCGAAGCAACTCGGCTGGGTGCTTATGATTTTCTTGAGAAACCTTTGTCGTTGGCAAAATTATTATTGATTGTTGAAAGAGCCTTGGAAGCGGGGAATCTTCAAAAAGAAAATGACGGACTCAGGAAGCAATTGGTTGTTGATATTGAACCAATTGGCAAGAGTGCGACTGTCGCCAGAATCAAGGATCAATTAAAGCGACTGGCTCAACATGATACCCGACTATTGTTCCTCGGCGAGGCAGGCGTAGGTAAAGAGTTGTATGCTCGTTATCTGCATAACAATAGTGCGCATCGAAACGGCCCATTTATTGATGTGGCGGTAGGTAGTATATCGCCTGAAAATTCGGCCGTAGAGTTTTTTGGTAAAGAAAGCTTGGGCAAGATTCATCCGGGCTTGTTAGAGAGGGCGCATAAAGGGACGTTGTTTTTGAGCGAAATAGGCGGCATGGACAAAGAAACTCAGTTGCGACTACTTAGTGCCCTGGAATCAAGTTCTTTTTTGCGTGTGGGTGGCAGTGAGGCGGTACGCGTTGATGTCAGAGTGGTCGCGTCAACCCGGATTGCGATGGATGACGAGGTCAAGTCCGGGCGATTCAGGCAGGATTTGTATTATTTGCTGAATGAAGTGACACTTATTATTCCGCCACTTAGAGAGCATAGTGAAGATGTGCCGGGATTATTAAGTTTCTATGTCGATTATTTTGTTAGTCAGGATAAGTTGGCTTTTCGGAAATTTTCCATGGCTGCACAAAATTTTTTACGCAACTACAGTTGGCGGGGTAATGTGCGGGAATTAAAAAATCTGGTGCAGCGCCTAATGATTTTGGGTGTGGGTGAAGAAATTGAGTTGGATGAGGTAAAGTCAGCGCTGGGATCTGTTGTTGGTGATGTAATGGCGTCGTTATCGGTTCCCGAGTTTTTCAATTTGCCGTTAAAGGATGCTCGCGATCATTTTGAAAAAGCTTATCTGGAATATCATTTTGAACGAACAGGCGGCAGTGTTGCCAAGCTGTCGGCGGCGGTGGGTATGGAGCGAACCCACTTGTATC
>JBAXUR010000056.1:0-20878 GCA_037129595.1 Methylococcaceae bacterium
GAAAATTGGGCTTTAAGCCGTGGTCTCCCAAATTAAAACCGGTTATAGGCAAGGTGCTTCCCGATAGCGCTGCCTTAACTGCCGGCTTGCGCCAAGGTGATTTGATTATCAGCGCTGATGGCACGGTTATAAATGACTGGATGCAATGGGTCGATACCGTAAAAACCCACCCCGGTGTTGCTATCCAACTACTGATAGAGCGTGATGGCGTTCAGATGCCCCTCCCGATTACACCAAAAAGTGTGCAAGTTGAGCAGAAAACAGAAGGCAAGATTGGCGCGTCCGTTTTTGTTCCGGAAGATCTGATAAAGTCAGTCAGTATTGAATATTCACTGTCACCACTAAAAGCCATACCGGTTGCCTTTGAAACGACCTGGTATTATTCTGCGGCAACGTTAAAAATGATGGGCAAAATGCTGATTGGCAGAGCGTCCGTAGAAAACTTGAGCGGCCCTATCAGCATCGCGCAGTATGCAGGACAATCAGCAGAAATGGGTCTGGTACATTTCTTAAAATTTATGGCGCTGGTTAGTGTGAGTTTAGGCGTGTTAAATTTACTGCCGGTTCCTGTGTTGGATGGTGGTCATTTGCTGTTTTTTGGCTTGGAAGCCATTAAAGGCAAACCTGTTTCAGAAAAGATACAAACCTTTTTTCAGCAAGTCGGCATCGCTTTACTCATGTCGTTAATGGCATTGGCGATAGTTCTTGATGTTCAACGTTTATTTAATTAATAAATTCCACGTTTTTTAGCCTTTAAAAATCCAATCCAGTAAACACGAGAACACTATGAGAAAAGTTATTAAGATTGCCGCGTTATCATTATTGGGTCTGACATTATCAACCGCTAATGCGGATGAGGCTGCCATCAGGCAATCAATGACTCAGTCAATGCCCACCATGAAAATTGATTCCGTAAAGCCTTCAGAAATTAAAGGGCTTTATGAGGTTGCTGTGGGCGCCAATACATTTTATGTTTCCGAGGATGGAAAGTATTTAATACAAGGTCACTTGGTTGATGTGGCTGCCCGCAAAGATTTAACGGAAGAGAAATTAAATAATACCCGAAAACTGGCTCTTGAAAAAATGGGCCAAGCTAAAATGATCGTGTTTAAACCCAAAATTTCTAAATATACCGTTTCAATTTTTACCGATATAGATTGCGGCTATTGTCGTAAACTCCATTCAGAAATGGATCAGTATTTGGCGCAAGGGATTACTATTCAATACCTGTTTTTCCCAAGAGCCGGCAAAGGTTCAGAGTCTTACACCAAAGCCATCTCGGTTTGGTGCGCTGATGATCGCAATGCCGCCTTAACCGCTGCGAAAAAAGATCAAAAAGTACCGGCTAAAACCTGTGACAACCCCATTGATGAACACATGCAGTTAGCTGAGGAGTTTAAGGTAAACGGAACGCCCATGATTGTTTCTGAAAACGGCACTATCTTTCCAGGTTATTTACCGGCAAAACAATTAGTTGAAGCACTGGAAAACGAAAAAAATCCGCAGTAACTTTTGATAAGGTTCGAAGTAAGGTAGCTCGAAAAAAATTCCTTGCAAAAATCCCCACAGATTCACGGATTATAAATAGTTTGAATCTGTGGGGGTTATTTATTGCGAGTTACCTAACTAGTTTTTTAGTTTGAACTTCACACCAAGCCCTTAAGCTTATAAACCAACTCCAATGCCTGCCTTGGGCTTAGGTCATCCGGTTTTACGTCTTCCAGAAAAGTAACCACAGGATGACATTCTTTCGCTGAAAACAAATCCAGTTGGTTAACGCCGGTTGCGGATTGTTGTTCGGTGTAGGCATGATCTTCCAAATGCCGTAATTTGGTTTTGGCTTTATCTATCACTGAACGGGGCACTCCGGCTAAAGCGGCGACTTGCAAACCATAGCTTTGACTGGCCGGGCCATCTTTAACCGTATGTAAAAATATAATCTTGTCGCCGTGTTCAATGGCATCCAAATGCACGTTATGGATGGTTTTTTGTTCATCGGCCAAAGTGGTCAATTCAAAATAGTGGGTTGCAAACAGCGTAAAGGCTTTGGTTTCTTTAGCCAAATGGTCGGCGCACGCCCACGCTAAAGACAAACCGTCAAAGGTGCTGGTGCCACGCCCTATCTCATCCATCAAAATCAGACTTTTTGAGGTGGCGTTATGCAGAATATTGGCGGTTTCCGACATTTCAACCATAAAGGTAGAACGCCCGCTGGCCAGATCATCGGACGCGCCAATGCGGGTAAAAATTTTGTCGACAGGTCCGCAAGCCAAGGTTTTTGCCGGTACATAACAGCCAATGTGCGCGATTAACACGATAAGCGCGGCTTGGCGCATATACGTCGATTTACCGCCCATATTAGGGCCGGTAACCACCAGCATACGGCGCTGATTTGAAAAGGACAGGTCGTTGGGTACAAAAGGAATATCGGAAACCTGTTCAACAACCAGATGCCGACCGCCTTCAATGGTTATGCCGGGTTTATCAAGCAACGTCGGTTGCGATAAATTTAAGGTTTCGGCACGTTCGGCAAAGTTGACCAGCACATCCAGTTCAGCCAAAGCCGCTGCGCATTGTTGCAAGGGAATTAACGAGGCCGCGATAATGTTAAGCAACTCTTCGTACAAGGCTTTTTCAAAAGACAGTGATTTTTCCTTGGCACTGAGCACCTTATCTTCAAACGATTTTAATTCTTCGGTAATGTAACGTTCCGCCCCTTTTAATGTCTGTTTGCGGGTGTAATGCGGTGGCACTTTTGCCGCATGTAAGTGGGAAATCTCAATATAATAACCGTGTACGCGGTTGTAATTGACCTTAAGCGTGGTGATTCCTGTGGCTGCTTTTTCACGATTTTCCATGTCAATCAGAAATTGATCGGCGTTTTGGCTTAAGTGTCGCAAATCATCCAGATCCTGATTGTAACCTTTTGCAATCACACCGCCGTCACGAATAAGCACCGGTGGATTATCAATGAGGGCTTTTTCAAGCAGCGTTAATATCGCCGGTTGTTCGCCGATTTGTGTTGCGGTGTGTGACAACTGTTCATTATCGCTCGTTGCCAGTGTTTGTTGTAAGGCAGGTAACACGGTCAAGGTAGTGCGTAACACCAATAAATCACGGGGACGCGCCGATTTTAAGGCGATACGCGAACTAATCCGTTCAATATCGCCTACTTGTCGCAAGTGAGTTTGTACGGCCTTATACAAATGATCATTCAGTAAGTTGGCAACACAGGCATAACGATTATTAAGGATGCGATGGTCGCGTAAAGGCCGGTTAATCCAACGCCTTAAACAACGGCTGCCCATTGCCGTAGCCGTTTTATCCAATACACCGAACAGTGTGTATTGCAGATGTCCTGAGGGATGGTAATCCAGTTCAAGATTGCGGCGACTGGAAGCATCCAGCAAAACACTGTCAGCACTGTTTTCTGTGCGGATACCCTGAATATGCGGCAGAGCACTTTGCTGGGTATCTTTAACATACTGCAATAAAGCGCCGGCTGCGGCAATGGCTGCGGTTAAGTTATCGCAGCCAAAGCCTTTTAAATCAAGGGTGTTGAATTGTTTCAATACCCGTTGCCTGGCACTTTCCGGTTCAAAATGCCAGGGTGGTCTTCTGCATAAACCGCTGCGTTGCTGCAAGTTTGCCGGTAGCGGCCAGTCTTCGCTAAACAACAGTTCAGCGGGATTAAGGCGTCCCAGTTCACTCAATAACTGGTCTTCAGATTCCACTTGTTGCAAAACAAAGCGGCCACTGGTTAAATCCAGACTGGCTATGCCGTGTTGCGTTCCCTGGCTAGCGTTTGAAAACGTACACACAGCCACCAAAAGATTATCTTTTCGGTCTTCCAGCAAGGCTTCGTCGGTGACGGTTCCCGGTGTAACAATCCTTACCACTTTACGCTCAACCGGGCCTTTAGACGTTGCCGGGTCACCGATTTGTTCGCAAATGGCGATGGATTCGCCGTTTTTTAATAGTTTGGCAAGATAACCTTCGGCGGCGTGATAGGGTATGCCCGCCATAGGAATTGGCAAACCCGCTGATTGGCCGCGACTGGTTAAGGTAATATCCAGTAATTGCGAGGCCTTTTTAGCATCATCAAAAAATAGTTCGTAAAAATCCCCCATTCGATAAAATAAAAGGGTATCAGGGTGATCTGATTTGATGCGCAAATATTGCTGCATCATCGGGGTCTGCTGGTCGGCGGTTTTTTGTTTTATAATCATGGGTCTATTTTATCCGAAGTCGCATGAGGGCACATCATGGATAATGAATTATTTGCAATTGCGCAGCAGTTGGGACAGTTACTCAAGTTAACAGAAAAAAAAATAGCCACCGCCGAATCGTGTACCGGCGGTTGGATTGCCCAAATAATAACGGAAGTTTCGGGAAGCTCGGCTTGGTTTGACCGTGGCTTTGTCACTTACAGTAATTCGGCAAAAGTGCAAATGCTGGGGGTTAATCCCGAGACATTGAATAAATTTGGTGCGGTAAGCACTCAAACAGCAACAGAAATGGTCAAGGGCGCATTAGCTCATAGTGAGGCAGATTGCGCCATTGCCGTGACTGGCATAGCCGGGCCCGATGGCGGTACAGCAGACAAACCGGTAGGAACGGTGTTTATTGCCTGGGCCTACAAAAACCGAGAGGTTAAGGTCGTTCAAAAGCAATTAACGGGCAATCGGCACCAAATCAGAAGGCAAACGGTAAGAATTGCACTTGAGGGCGTGGAGTTGGGGTAACAAAAAACGTAACCACTATTCCGAGAAGCAGTGGTATCGATTAGCGGGTTTGATAGTCATTAAAAGCCAAATTCAGATTCATCAAAATCGTCGAATTGTTCTTTTAAACGCTTTTTCTCCCAATAGATTTCAATTTTTCTTCGGGTATCTCTTTTGACCGTTTGCTCTTCAACGCTCTCGGTCAGCGAGATAAAGTCGCTCCCTTCAAAAATATCATCGTCATCAGTATCCGCCTTCTGTTTTTTTTGAGCGCTTGGTTTAGCCGCTGATTTAGAAGATGCTTTAGTCATTTCTATGCTCCCCAATAAAAGATTAATATTAAAATTGTAACAAAGTGGTATGTAAAGAAAAAATCATATCCAGATAAATAGAGTCTTGGCTCAAAACAGGATGCTGTTTATTATTAATGAGTAAGCCTTACAAGGCAAGTATCTGTTGTCATTAAATTGTCATTAAATAACGCAGATTGCAAGTTTTATTAAAGCATTAACGACCCGGTTGTTAAAAATGGAACACGAATTTTAGGCGTAGGCCGGAATAAGACCACCCAAGCCTGTCCTGAGCGTGTCGAAGGGCGTAGCGCATGGTGGTGTTTCCGGCACTCTCGTACCGCGTGCCGGAAACGCTTATTCTCGCTTGCGCTCAAAAAGCCTTATTCCGGTCTACGCAGTTTTTGGGATTCAATTTTTACATTGTGTTCCGGAAAGTCAAGATAGAAAACTTAATGATTGAGTGATAGACACTTAAGATCTAAACATTAAATCCGTTGAAATCCGTATAATCAGTGTCATCCGTGTTCTATGATCAAAGCCCGCTGGTTATAAAGCATTTTTATTAGAGAAGATACCGATAAAGATGATGGCGGCGGTAACAGCACTTGTTATAATTGACCCTAACAGGCCGTTGTCAGGTTAATGATTCACTTCAACAAAAAAAGAGAAAGCTACAGTAATGAAAAACAATACCGTCGATGTACCGGCTGCCACCGACATTTTTACGCAAGATTTTATGATTAGTAATGTAGGTACGCCATTCGCTATCGGTCTGGCGGTTGGCTATTTTGCTAAAAAAATGTTTTTTATGTCCCTGTTTTTATGTGGCGCGGCAATCGTATTGATGTTTGTTGGTGAGCATTTTGGAGTTACTAAAATAAGTGATCTCAATCTGCAACAGGCCGCTGATTCAGCAACTGACGCGGTAAAACAATCCGGTGATTTTTTGATGAAACGTCTGTCGAGCATTACCAGTAAAGGTGTCAGTGCGACGGGTGGTTTTCTGGTTGGACTTAAGCTGGGTTAAAACGAACGCCATGAAGCCTGTTTTTGCAGATGATGCCGCCATTGATTATGCGGTCAAGTTATTACGGCAGGGGCGCTTGGTTGCCTTTCCCACTGAAACGGTTTATGGTTTGGGCGCTGATGCTTCCAATCCTGACGCAGTTCGGCGAATTTTTCAAGCCAAAGGTCGGCCTGTTGATCATCCCCTGATTGTTCATATACCCGGCATTGACAGTCTTAACGATTGGGCGCTGACAGTGCCTGAGGCCGCACAACAATTAGCTGCGCGTTTCTGGCCAGGGCCCTTGGCACTGATATTAAACAAAAAACCCGAAGTTCCGCTGGACGTTACCGGCGGGCAGCATACCGTTGGCTTGCGAGTGCCTGATCATCCGGTTGCTTTACGGTTATTGCAGGCCTTTGGTGGCGGCATTGCCGCGCCTTCTGCCAACCGTTTTTGCAGAATTAGCCCGACCCAAGCGGCGCATGTGGAAGAAGAATTGGGCGATGCCGTCGATCTTATTCTTGATGGCGGCGCTTGTCTGGTGGGTGTGGAATCAACCATTGTTGATTTGAGCGGAGACCGGCCAAAATTATTACGGCCGGGGCACATTACCCGAGATGCCATTGAAGCGGTTTTACACACTGAATTAATCATGGTTTCCCCGCAAATGGAACAAAGTAACCCGTCAGAGCAACGCGCACCCGGAATGATGGCCGTTCACTATGCCCCGATAACGCAGGCCATACTGTGTCCTACCGAGCGTTTACCGGACATGATTCGGCAACTGACTTTACAGCATAAAAAAACAGGCTTGTTGGCCTATCACCAGCAACAGTCAGAAAACCGGTTAACCCGGTTAATCCGAATGCCGGAACAAGCAGAAGCTTATGCACGAACCTTGTACACGGTCTTACGCGAATTGGATAGTTTGAAACTGGATATTATTCTGGTAGAACAGCCCCCCGAAACAGAAGTGTGGCGGGCGATAAATGATCGTCTTTTCAAAGCCACATCTGCTTATCAAGCGTTGCCTGCAAGCAAATAGGGGGGAAGGTAGCGCCACATCTGGACAGCAATCGACGGCAATGTAAGTGCGGCGTAGCGGTGTGCCGAGGCGAGCTATAGTCGCGACGTGGGCATCGCTCCCACAGTGGGAGCGATGCCCACGTCGCGACGAAAACATCTTGATTTATCCGGGATTGATTCAGTCAAGCTAAAAAAACTGGAACAACGAGAGATAACATCCCGGCAAGGGATGTTATCTGTTCCTGCATGGAGATCCAACCACTCTTTCATTAGATGACTTTACATCGTTAAGCGTATGCCAACCCAACCGGCTCTTGGAGCGCCGGATGATACAAAACGGCCATCGTTATAGCCAGGTAATACTTCAGAGGCATTTCCATAAACACCAAAAGAGTTATAGTGCGTATCAAAGACATTATTAAGCTTGCCAAACACGGCGAAATTTTTGGTCACTTTATATTCTGCGGTGCTGTTAAAGACCCAGTAACCTGTTAATTGAGGATTTTTATTGGCTTCATCACCCCTAAAATACTTATCGCCGCTGTACATGCCATCAAAACCCAATGAGACTTTTTTCCATAAATCAACACCGATAGTTGCCTTATAAATATGCTCAGGAAGACCGGGGATTCTGTTGCCCTCGGTAACCGCAGCAATTGCAGTGTTGTTTATGGGGTCTTGAGTATCAAAGCCGTCCATGAAGCGTGCATTTAAATAGGTGTAATTGGTCGCAAAATGCCAATCATCAATCTGGCTGAAGACTTGCGGATAATTAACCGTTGTTCCGGCTTCTATTCCATAACGTTGGGTTTGGCCTACATTACTGAAATAACCTTGATTGGTAATCCCGCCGGAGCGATTAAAAATAATATCGTCATTATTCATGGTATGAAAATACCCCAAATTCCATTTAAGATCGCCTTTGCCTAACAGTTTGTTCAAATCCCCTCTAAAACCGCCTTCCCAGGTTTTGGCAACCACTTGTTCTAAAGGTGGATCGGACACAAAAGAGTTGGGCAACTTACACGGAGCCTCCGGGTTGGCGCAACTTAATTCCATTGGCGAAGGCGCCCGCGCCGATTCGCTGTAACTACCGTATACATTTAGATTATCCAGGATTTGATAGGTTAAGCCGCCAGACGGATTAAGCCGCTCAAAGGTATGCGAACCGTCCAAGGTATTGGGAGGGTTGTTTTTATACATGTCGTTCATGTTGACATGGATATAGTTATAACGACCTGCAACGGTGGCCGTTAATGCGTCGGTAATGGAAAAACTGTCGGTCAAAAACACCCCGACGGTTGAGGTATCGGTATGCAAGCGCACTTTGGATTCATCAACAAAAATGCCGCTTTGCGTGGTGCCACGGGTATCGGTTAGCGAGCCGAGTTCGGTATCCGAACTAAAATGGGTTTCGGCATAATCATAATTGGTACCGACGGTCAGATTATTTTCATGGTTGAATAAATCCTGGGCAAACGCTGACTGCAAAGTGCCGCCACGACTGCGCATATTGGTTTGACTGGTATTGTTGGTTGCACCTTCGACTTCATCGCGGGCTTGGACGGCATTGCCATTAGTATCTACAACTCTTTCCTCATCTGGATTGTCCTCTGGGCTTTCACATAAAAACCCCGCATTCCCTCCAAATTCGCAATTATCATAATCACTGCTGTCACCATTAAAAGTGCCGATACGGTTCTGCCTAAAATAGGCATTACCGCTCACTTCAATAGCGTCAGTCACATCATAACTACCCGCCAATTCTGAAAAGAACATCCGAGTGATAGTCTGGTCGGGATGGGTGAAAACAGACTTTCTGTTTTGTTCCTGTAACTGGATAGGCGCGGCGCCGTTCCCCTTCATATTGTTATCATTACCGCCCAGCGTCAGATCTAAAGAGCCTTTATCGCCACGCCAGCTCAAAGTACCAAACGCTTGATCGGCTTTGGTCGGTGAAAAATCCCGCCAGCCTTGTTCCGCAAAATGATGCAGGTCTAAAAAATAACCCCAAGTGCCATTATTCCAGCCGCTGCTTAATTCCTGTGATTGCCTGTCCCAAGAACCGCCATAAGCCTCAAACTCATGTTTGGGCGCTGAAAATCCGGTTTTGGTCTTGATTGATATGGCACCGCCCAAGGTATTTAAACCATACACCGGATTAGAACCCGGAAATAAAGCCATGGTATCAATGGCGCCTTTAGGGATTAAATCCCAATTAACCGTATCACCAAAGGGTTCATTAAAACGGACACCGTTAACGTAGGTTGATAAGCCTTGCGGCATGCCCAGCAGTGGTGATGCGACAAAGCCACGGTAATAAATATCCGGCTGCAAAGGATTGTTTTGCGCTTCATTAATGCTGACGCTACCTAAATAACGATTGATATATTCTGCCAATGAGAGACTTTGAGTATCTTCCAATTGTTTTGCTGAAACCGTTTGAATATTTGCGGGTATTTTATTGACGGCAACACCGCTACTTTGCAGAGGGGTCACACCGACAACATCTATGATACCCAAATCCAAGGGCTTGTCTTTTTCCGGCACCGCACTGACGGCCGAAAGGCTGACCAGCCCCAGCATCCCATATAACACCTTTCTCATAAGTTCTCTCAAATTTGCTGTAAAGGGCTGCATGATAGCTAAATCATTAACAAACGCCTAGACGATCACTATAAAAAGGAAATATTCCTGTTATAGACCCTAAATTAATTAAGCGCCTTATTTTTCAAGACGCGCACGGCACGCCCTACAGAAAATAATGTCGATTAATCAACGAAGGTCTCTATATCGTCAGACTGAGCTAGTTTTGAGCCAAGTGAAATTGAGTCAAAATAAGCCGATACCGGTCACGCTTCAAAAAAGCTTTCGTCTTTCAGCTAATCCACGGTTCGCGTAACGTAGCAAGAAACAACGCATTAAGCTGGCAAAGCGGCTCCTGCTTTTGCTCGCGTAGTGGAATCCTGGATTTTAGTCGCTCCAATTCGGCTTCAACAAAGGCATTGATACTCGCCACGGGTTTGGAATGTCCTAACTCCAGCGCGACACTTTTCTTTTGAAGCAGCATTTCTATATCAGCCAATAGCTGTGTTTCACCGTCAATCAGATGCAGTAATTTTGAAAACTCAATAGGCGCAGCCGTGCCATAGCGTTCAAGCCAGCGTACCGATAACAACGGACGCAGGACATAAAAATATTTCTTGATGGGCACTAAGTCGGCACGCAAATAACCACGATAATTGGTTTTTGCCATGTTGCGGTAATGGTAAATCCCGCTTTCGCACGAATACACTAAAGGCAATAGTTGTCTGGCACTTTCAGCAAACGCACCGACCTCAGTGTATTTGAACGGTGATTGCAGCCACTCAATAAACGTCGGGTTCGATTTCTTAAACAGACGCAGCGCCTTTCTTATATCCCAGCCATTAAGATCAATATCATCCGTGATGGCGTATTCAATAACATCACGCCGTTCTTCAAGATCAATCGCAAGATACCAATCCGCTGGACGGGCATAAATAAATCGCACATCAAAGTCGCTATTGGCAGAAGCAAAGCCCCACGCGCGGCTGCCGGACTCAATCGCCAGCAAAATACGCACGCCTTCTTCGCGCTCGGTTTTAGCCAAGCGCTGCATAATTTCAGTGTGAACGTCGGTAGGAATCATAAACAAAGGGTGAAGAAACATGCGCATAAAATAGCCATTAAACAGCTTATTGTCTCCTTAGGCAAAGAGGGTAGGGGACAATGCTGTTAAGTTAAGCGCAAGTTGTTTAAAAAAACCGGAGTGTAATATCTTCAGCTATTGCCTGTAAAAAAGTTAAAGCTGTTCTACTCCAGTTGTATGGTTCAATACTTCTGACACAGTTTACGCTGCGATAGCGTTATAGAGCTGCAAAGCCTGGTCTGGATTTTATGGCAGTAAAGTCCAACCCTAAGTGGTAAGTAAACCTTTCCAAAAATCCAGATTAAATTTACGGTTTTTCAAACAGGCTATGGAAATGACATTGCGGTCTGCATCTTCCACGGTTTGTTGCCGGTCTTCCAAACGCACCTGTTTCAGTGCGGCCAATGAAGCATTGAAATGAAATTACAGTTTTGTTTCGGAAGACGCTTGGCATATCGGTAATTTAAAGTTATTTAACATCAATTTCGTCGGACTTTAATCGCTTAAATGTCGCTTATTGTCTATTCAACCACACTTACTATCGCCACAATTCAAACAGGTCATGCAACCATCCATTAATACCAATGCTTTGGTTTGGCATTTTCCACACAGTAGGGCTTTGGCTGGAAAACTGCCTGATTCATCGAGTGTTGAGGTATCGTTATGGATGGCTTCAAATTCTTTGCGTTTGGCGTTTAAGAATTGCTTTTGATGAGTATCCAATTCGTGGCTTTGTAACATGCCGATTTTCTTTAGATGCTGTTCAATAGTGCAGCCAATTTCAGCGACCAATGAGGGCATGAAGACGCCGCCTTTTTTAAAGTAACCGCCCTTGGGATCAAAAACCGATTTAAGTTCATCAACCAAAAAGCAGGCATCACCGCCTTTGCGGAATACGGCAGAGATAACTCGAGTGAGTGCCAGTACCCACTGAAAATGTTCCATGTTTTTTGAGTTAATAAATACTTCGTACGGGCGGCGTTCTTCGTATTCGGTATCCATATTCAAAATTATATCGTTGATGGTGATATACATCGCATGTTCTGATTGTGGGGTTTTGATTTTGTAAGTCGAGCCAAACAGAATTTCCGGACGTGCTACATTTTCATGCATGCTTTCAAGATCCAGTTTTTCAGCTTCAACCTTGGCTTGTTCTGCGTTGGCTTTGTCTTCGTTGCTGATAACTTTGTAGCTGATAATTTTTTTATTAATTGCGTATGCCATGATATTTTTCCTGATGGGTTTTGTGCGGTGGGGCAACCGCAACGGATTGCCCCTACAGATAAGTTAGAATTTACCGTAATAGCCTTCTTTTAGGGCATCAAATAAATTTGCGGCACTGTGCATTTCGCCATCATATTCAACTTCTTCATTACCTTTTAGTTCTATCACTTCGCCGTCTTCCAAGGTGAATTGATAGGTGGTGTTTTCCAGATCAGATTCCTTAACCAATACGCCCTGGAATACTTCAGGATTAAAGCGGAAAGTGGTGCAGCCTTTCAGGCCTTTGTCGTAAGCATATTCGTAAATAGACTTAAATTCTTCGTAAGGAAAGTCAGTGGGCACGTTAGCGGTTTTGGAGATGGAAGAATCTATCCATTTTTGCGCGGCGGCCTGAATATCAACGTGTTGTTTGGGTGTCACGTCATCTGCTGCAATAAAGTAATCCGGCAGTTTTTGTGCCGGGTCGTCACTGTAAGGCATGGCGTTGGCATTGATCATTTCACGATAAGCCAATAACTCAAAAGAAAACACATCAATTTTTTCTTTGGATTTTTTACCCGCACGGATTACGTTACGTGAGTAATGATGCGCAAAGCTGGGTTCTATGCCGTTGCTGGCGTTATTAGCCAAGGACAGGGAAATGGTTCCGGTCGGAGCAATGGAACTATGATGGGTGAAGCGGGCACCGGATTCAATGAGTCCGACAATGAGTTCAGGTTCTTCTTTAGCCAGCTGTTGCATATAGCGGCTGTATTTTGCGTGTAATAGTTTACCGGCAATTTCATCGCCCACTTTATAACCATCGGCAATCATTTCAGGACGCTTGTGCAACATTTCACCCGTGACAGTAAACAACTGTTCCATAATGGGCGCGGGGCCTTTTTCCTTTGCCAGTGACAAGCCTGCTTTCCACCCTTCTACGGCTAAAATTTTGGTCACTTCTTCAGTAAAGTGCAAGGAAGGCGCGTCACCGTATTTCATGCCCAGCATGGTAACCGTTGAGCCCAAGCCCAGATAGCCCATGCCGTGACGACGCTTGCTAATGATTTCCTCACGTTGTTGGGGCAAGGGCAGGCCATTGATTTCGACTACGTTATCCAGCATTCGTGTAAAAATCCGGATGGCTTTGCGGTAAGTATCCCAATCAAAATACGCATCTTGAGTAAAAGGTTTTTTAACAAAACGGGTCAGGTTGATGGAGCCCAACAAGCAAGAACCGTAAGGCGGAAGCGGCTGCTCTCCGCATGGATTCGTAGCGCGGATTTTCTCGCAAAACCAGTTGTTATTCATCTCGTTAACTTTGTCGATCAGAATAAATCCGGGTTCGGCATAATCGTAAGTGGAACTCATAATGATGTCCCACAACCGGCGTGCCGGGATGGTTTTGCTTATTTTACAAGCGATAAGCCCGTCACTATTAACAACATAGTCGTTTTTGGCGGGTAACTCACGCCAGATAATGAGGTTGCTATCTTTCAAGTTCAACTTGTCGAGTTTGACTTCTTTTTCTGTTACTGGAAATGATAGCGGCCAAGGCAGGTCATTTTTTACCGCCTGCATAAATTCAGTGGTAATTAACAGCGATAGATTAAATTGGCGTAAGCGGCCATTTTCACGTTTGGCACGAATAAATTCCACGACATCGGGGTGACCCACATCAAAAGTGGCCATTTGTGCGCCACGTCTTCCACCGGCTGACGAGACGGTAAAACACATTTTGTCATAAATATCCATAAACGATAACGGCCCTGAGGTGTAAGCACCGGCACCGGAAACATAAGCGTCTTTAGGACGCAGGGTTGAAAATTCATAACCAATGCCACAACCGGCTTTTAACGTCAGTCCCGCTTCATGCACTTTGCCCAGAATGTCATCCATGGAATCGGCGATAGTGCCGGACACGGTGCAGTTAATGGTTGATGTCGCCGGTTTATGTGCCAAGGCACCGGCATTGGAAATAATGCGTCCTGCGGGGATAACACCTTGACGCAATGCCCAGAGAAATTCTTTGTAATACTGTTCTTGTTTATTGGCGCCTTTTTCCACTTCAGAAAGCGCTTTGGCAACCCGTTGATAGGTTTCATCAATGGAGCCATCAATCGCTATGCCATCCTTACTTTTTAAGCGATATTTGGTGTCCCAAATGTCCATTGAAGCGTCTTGAAAAGGGATTTCCGTGACGGTATTGGGGATGACATGAAGTTGTGCTGACATGGGGTTATATCTCTGAATGTAGTATGTGGATTAAGTGAAAATAAACCATAAATCAGCACCTTAGGGTTTGCATGACTCATGTTTTAATGTCTATATATAGATGGTTTTTAATTTATGGGCACAATATATAGTGTTTTTAGGAAAAAACAATCGTTTTTTCCGGCAAAAAAAAACAGCTTAAAAAAGCTTTTACAGGTGCTTGTTTTTTAAGGTATGGGTTTTTCTGTCGGAGATTTTGTCGCTAAAAAAAATGAATTTTTGGTTATTTTGGATGCCTTGATTGCGGGTGGTAAGATTTAAGAAGTTATCACCACTAAGACACGAAGGACACGAAGAAAAGAAAGATTTAGATTTATCTTCGCGCTCTTCGTGTCTTCGTAATGAAAAATAGTTAAGCTTTAATCAACCAGCATATCGCCACTTTGGTGTTGCCACATGGCGTAGTATTTGCCTCTTTTGGCGAGCAGTTGTAGATGTGTACCTTGTTCGATGATGCGGCCTTTTTCCAAAACGATAATGCGATCCATCTTTAAGATAGTGGAAAGTCGATGAGCGATAACAATGGCGGTTTTATTTTTTATCAGCTCAAAAATAGCGACCTGTATTTGTTTTTCAGTCAACGAGTCCAGCGCACTGGTGGCTTCATCCAGCACCACGATAGGCGCATCTTCCAGAAAAGCGCGGGCAATGGCAATGCGCTGCCTTTCACCGCCAGACAATTTAACGCCCCGTTCGCCCACCAGGGTATCAAATTGGTCGGGTAAGGCCTGGATAAATTCAAGGCTGCGGGATTTATGGGCAACGGCAATAAGTTGCTCTTCTGAAATGCTGGCGCCCAGCGTAATGTTGTCACGTATTGAACGGTGAAATAAATCGGGTTGTTGAGGCACCATCGATATTTGTTCACGCAGGGCATGTAAGGTAAACGATTTTGCGTCAAGTCCGTCAAAAGTAAGCGTGCCTTGTTGGGGATCAAGAAAGCGAAACAGCAATTTGGTTAAGGTTGATTTACCGGAACCGGATTGACCGACCAGCGCTATTTTTTCACCGGCTTTTAAGTCCAACGAGAAATTATCAAACAAAGGGGTGTGCCTAAGATTGGCCGGGTTATAGCTAAAGCAGAGCTTGTTGAAGCTAATGGCACCTTGGCTGATAATGTGTGCTTGTGCTTGATCGGTGTCTTTTTCAATATCTTCCTGCCTAAAAACTTCGGCCATTTCCGAGGCGTCAGCCAGCGCGGTAAAAAAAGTTCTAAAATTACGGCCAAACTCCCATAAACGCTGGATAAGAATGAGCATAATCGACTGGAACAAAACAAACTCGCCGACCTGAAAAATGCCTGTTGTCCATTTTTGGATTATTAAATAAACCAACAGCAATTCGATGCCAAAAGTCATTAAGCCTTGGACGGCAAAAGAAATAAAAGTAAACAACCAGGCTATTTTCTTTTTTTTGTAAACAAAATCAGAGGCTTTGTTGATGCGTGCTTGCTCACGGGTTTCCATGGCAAAGCTTTTGACAATAAAGATATTGCTGATGGCATCGGAATACACGCCGCCAACCAGCGAATCCGCTTCAGCGACGGCTTGATCGAAACGCATTTTCCAGAGCGAATAGGCGATATTCCAGGTGATAAAAAGGCCAACCCACGTCAGAAAGTAAAAAGCGAATTCTTGTTGTTGCTGGTAAAAGATGGTGAATGAAATGACTATCGCTAAAATATTCATGAAGAACTGAAATAAAAACCAGTCCATAATCGTTTCAAAAGAACGTGAAAAGCGGTTGGCTTGTTTGATTAAGCTGCCTGAAAAACTATTCTCGAAAAAAGCATATTTTTGTTTTTTAAGGACATCAAAACAACGTTTTTCAAGTAAATTAATACCACCGCCATCAAGCGGAATAATGGCGATTTCAAGCAGTCGCCATGACACCCAGACACCGGCATAGATACAGGCAATCACTTTTAAATTTTCCAGTAATAGCGCCAACGTGGCCTCGGAATAAGGCGCAGCCAGTCCATTGGCTATATTTTTATAAAAAATGGGCGCTGATAAATCCAGTGTGATGCAACAGGCCAAGGCAAATAAGGCCATAAAGAAATAGCCTTTTTTTTGCCAGACAACTTTGCAGTATTCTTTAAATATGATATCCATTATTGTCGTTGCTTGATCTTGTGATGGGACTGTTTTAGGATGAAAGGCATGAAATATTTCGTGGTATTGAATCAATACCCAGTATACAGTAGATGGACTGCAATTAATTTTAGCAAAGCTCATTTGTATAATCGTTAACCTATTATTTTTGTAACAACACAGAGTGTGTCATGTTGAATAATTTACAGACGCCACAAAAAGATCGGCAAGCTATCGGTACCATTGTTGAAGTGCATGGCCCGGTGGTAATTATTGATTGCTCCCGATTGCCTCCTTTGCGCCAGGCTTTATGCACCTGTTTTGATCACAGCACTTATCTGTTTGAGGTGCATCAGCATCTTGATGAGCGCCATATCCGGGCGATTACCCTGCATGGCACCGCCGGTTTGAGTCGGGGCATGATTATTTATGATACCGGTGCACCCTTGCAGATTCCGGTATCGGAACATTGTCTGGGGCGGTTGTTAAATATATTCGGCGAACCGCTGGACGGACTGCCCCCCTTGGCGCAAAACGAATTTCGTAATATCCATGCAAAACCGTTGCCATTATCGGAGGCCATAGGCATCAGCGGGATTTTGGAGACAGGTATTAAGGTTATCGATTTATTATGTCCTTTTGTTAAAGGCGGAAAAACCGGATTATTTGGCGGGGCAGGGGTTGGCAAAACCGTGTTGGTGATGGAGTTTATTCATGCGGTTTCTGCCATTCACAAAGGCGTTTCCGTGTTTGCGGGGATTGGCGAACGTATCCGCGAAGCCCACGAGTTGTGGCGGGAAATGCAGCAAGCTGCCGTCATGCAGGATACCTTGATGGTGTTCGGGCAAATGGACGAATCGCCCGGCGTGCGTTTCCGGGTTGGACTGTCTGCGCTAACTTACGCCGAATACTTGCGTGATACCTTGCATAAAGAAGTCTTGTTTGTGGTCGATAATGTTTTTCGTTTTGTGCAGGCGGGCAGTGAAATTTCAAGTTTGTTGGGTCGCATGCCCGCTACGGTAGGTTATCAGCCCACACTCACCACAGAAGTTGCGGAGCTGGAAGATCGGATATTGTCTACCCGGCAAGGTGCCATCACTTCGGTGCAGGCGGTTTATGTACCCGCCGATGATATGACCGATCCTGCGGTTAGCGCCATATTGAGCCACTTGGATACCACCGTTATTTTGTCCAGAGATCAGGCTAGCAAAGGCATTTATCCCGCTGTTGATCCCTTGCGTTCAAGCAGTAAATTGATGGACAGGCATACCTTGGGTGATCGCCATTATGCGGTGGCTCAAAGCGTTCGTGAGCATCTGGCGCGTTATCATGAGCTGGAAGACATTATTGCCATGCTGGGTATTGAAGAATTATCCGAGATTGATCGTAAAGTGGTGATGCGTGCCCGTAAATTGCAACGTTATTTGACCCAGCCATTTTCAGTGTTGGCTCAGCACACCAAACAAACCGGCGTGTCAGTGCCGTTAGAGCAAACCTTGACGGATTGCGAAGCTTTTTTGGCAGGGCACTATGATGACTTGTCAGAAGAGCAATGCTATATGCGCGGTTCCATGCAGGAAAGGTAATGAACTCCTTCGTATTAAACCTGTTTGATGCAACCCATGAGCAGCGAATTGCCGGTGTCACTTCTTTTGTCGGTGAAGATAGTACGGGCAGTTTTGGAATCCAGTCTAATCATGCCCGCTTTATGACCACACTGGTTTTTGGCTTGGCGCGTTTTAGTTTGGGAGCAGAACATTGGCATTATTTAGCGCTGCCCGGAGCGGTAGTTTATTTTAACAAAAATGAATTAACGATTAGCACACGACATTTTCTGATAGATACAGACCTTGAGCGAATCAGCGCCTTATTGGAGCAGCAATTAATAACCGAAGAAGAAAATCTGCGTGCCACCCGTGAAAGTCTGTACAGAATGGAACAGGCCATGCTGAAGCGCATGTTGATGCTTAAACGTAAAACGGTGTGGTAGCTCTGATTAATCAGTCCGGGCGTTTTTAGCGTCTCGGTGAATTATCATTTCAATACTTCAATAATTGTTGTATAGTTGCTCAATGGAAAAACAACTCGCAACAACATTATTTGAATCGCTGGCTTCCGGAGTTCGTCTGGATGTCTTTCGGCTACTGGTTAAAAATGCCCCGGACGGTTTGGTCGCGGGCGAAATAGCGGCACTATTGGCGCTGCCGGCCACCAATTTATCTTTTCATCTTAAAGCCCTGACCCAATCGGGTTTGCTTAGTGTCATCCAAGAAGGCCGCTATCAACGTTATCGGGCCAATCTTATTATCATGCAAGAGTTGATCGCTTATTTGACTGCCGAATGTTGTACGGGTAATCCAGACCAGTGTTTCGACAGTGAGTTGACACCGGATTGCTGTAAAAGCTAATTAATTTTTAAACACTATTGAGTCATTAACCATGAATGTCCTATTTCTTTGTACCGGTAATTCTTGCCGATCTGTCCTCGGTGAAGCTACGTTTAATCATCTGGCACCTGAAGGTTGGCGGGCGTTGAGCGCAGGCAGCAAACCTGCCGGTTATATACATCCGCGCTCATTGGCCTTGCTGGAAAGGGAAGGTATTTCTACCGAAGGCTACTACAGCAAATCATGGAACGATTTGCCGGTGACACCTGATATTGTGCTGAGCGTCTGCGGCAATGCCGCCAACGAAACGTGTCCTGCTTATCTTGGCCCTGTGTTGCGTAGCCATTGGGGTGTTAAAGATCCCGCTCATGTTGAAGGGTCTGATGCAGAAATAGACGACGCTTTTATGACAACCTATCGCATCTTGAGACATCGCATTGAACAATTTTTGGCGCTCCCGCTCAATGAATTAAAAAATAACCGCGACCAGTTAAAGTTGGAGCTGGATCGCATCAGCACCTTGTTGCCCTAATTATAAAGATATAACGTATGCCCCGTATTCAAGTATTTGACCCTACCTTGTGTTGCAGTAACCATGCCTCATGCTGTGAATATTGATAGGGCTAAAGCCGATAATAGTCAGTCATTAATCAGGAGATCGTCATGATTCCGGAAATTGGTTCAAAAACACATTTGTCTTTTCTCGACCGCTACCTGACCCTGTGGATTTTTACCGCCATGGCGGTGGGAGTCGGTATCGGTTTTGTTTTCCCGACCCAAGTGAATACCCTTAATAATGCCGTCTCGGTGGGCACTACCAACATTCCGATTGCCGTTGGTTTAATTCTGATGATGTATCCGCCGTTAGCCAAAGTCCATTATGAAGAGCTGGGTGACGTATTTCGTAATTGGCGGTTATTAAGTGTTTCGTTAGCGCAAAACTGGCTTATCGGGCCGGTGTTAATGTTTGCCTTGGCCATCCTGTTTTTGCGCGACTATCCGGAATACATGACCGGCCTTATCCTGATTGGTCTGGCCCGCTGTATCGCAATGGTGATTGTATGGAATGAATTGGCGAAAGGCGATAACGAATACGCAGCCGGTTTGGTGGCGTTTAACAGCATATTTCAAGTGCTGTTTTACAGTGTTTATGCCTGGTTTTTTATTACCCTGCTTCCGCCGTTGTTTGGCTTGCAAGGCAGTTTGGTGGCTATCACTATCGGCGAGATTGCCAAAAGCGTATTCATTTATTTGGGAGTGCCTTTTATTGCCGGATTCCTGACGCGTTTCTTTTTGATTCGTGCCAAAGGTAAAGACTGGTATCAGCAACGCTTTATACCAAAAATCAGTCCACTGACACTTCTTGCCTTGTTGTTCACCATCGTCGTGATGTTTTCACTTAAGGGTGATTTAATTGTGCAACTGCCACTGGATGTGGTTCGAATCGCCATTCCTTTGTTGATTTATTTTGTGGTGATGTTTTTATTGAGTTTTATGATGGGCAAAGCCATCGGTGCGGATTATGAAAAAACCACCACGCTGGCTTTTACCGCTGCCAGTAACAACTTCGAGCTGGCAATTGCCGTGGCAGTCTCTGTGTTCGGCATCAACAGCGGTGCCGCTTTTGCGGCGGTAATTGGACCATTGATTGAAGTGCCGGTGATGATTGCGTTGGTTAATGTGGCCTTTTATTTTCAAAAGCATTTATCGTTTAAAACGGATAAAACTAAGCGGCTTTAAGGTAAGTTACTCTAAGAGTGTGTTAATTTTTAGTTGGATCTGACCGTCAGCTCCGACCCAAACCGGTCACTGACGCAAGACTTACGAGCGGCAGCAATCTAATACAAAGTGGCCAGTCGATTTTAGTAAACCAACTGGTAAAAACCAAACGATAAATCTTTTTTGTAGCTCGTTGATAGCCAAAAGCAGGATGGGTAGAGCAACGCGAAACCCATCGCCTAAGGAATCCATTATGATGGGTTTCGGCTATTGCCTCTACCCATCCTACGTGCTACTGCGGTTTAAGTTGCTAGCCAAGAGTAGGATGGGTAGAGCAACGCGAAACCCATCGACGAAGGAATATATTATGATGGGTTTCGGCTATCGCCTCTACCCATCCTACGCGCTGCCCCGGTTTACGTTGCTAGCCAAGAGTAGGATGGGTAGAGCAGCGCGAAACCCATCGCATAAGGAATCCAT